>JACVCQ010000117.1 GCA_016741945.1 Chitinophagaceae bacterium | reverse complement strand
TCATGGTTCCTACAATACCCCTGATCATCCCCCTCAAAAATCGATTCGAACGAATCCGATATGTCAAAGCCCCATTACTCCCCTGCTCCCAATAAGATGAGCGAATGTCACATATATAAGTCTTTACCTGACTATTCCGCTTCGAAAAGGAGGTGAAATCACTGTATTCCATCAGAATTAACGCCATCCGATCCAATAGCTCTTGATTAACCGGATAGGGAAATAACCAGCCTCGATTCACCATAAAAGGATTTTTCTGCCTGTAAATCAGGTATTTATAGCTTCGTTGAAGCGCATCAAACCTACAATGAGCATCATCAGCTACCCGATAAATAGCAGTGATGCCTATATCTGAAGGCAATATTGCATTCAAGTTATACCTGTGTTTTGGCGTTAACTCCAATGAACTATCAAAATGAAAAAAATTCTGTAATGCATGTACCCCTGCATCCGTTCTGGAAGAACCGGTTAATGAAAATGGCTGTCTGAACAAGGTTTCTAATGCCCTGGCCACCGCCGACTGAATGGTTTCCTGTCCATCCTGAACCTGAAACCCACTATAGTGGGTGCCGTCATATGAAAGTTCGAGGAAATAACGCATCAGAATAACTTGGGTCTGGTAAAAACCAAATAGGTTGCAGATTGTATGGTAGCCTGAGTATCCTCTTTCGCGTGTGATTTGATAGACTCTCTGGTTATGCCTGCTCCTCCCTTCGGTTTCAAGGCCGGCACGTATAAAATAACCGTATCATTCTTAGGTGAACCGGAAACCACAAACACCATGTCTATTCCTTCATCAGAAGCTTTATCATAGATTTTTTTGATCTCGGGCAAGATTTTTACCGGTTTGGGAGATGGCACCACTTCTTTTACGATAGCGGCTTCCTTCAAAATTGGTTTTACAGGTTCAGCTGGTATTTCAAGCTCCGACTGCTTTTTTTCTTCTTTTGGCTGTATGTTTACCAAAACGCCCCTGAGTAAAGTAAAATCTACCAAATTGAAAAGACTCCAAGTATTGTCGAGTTCTTGTTTTAAAGAAAATCCAAGGTCTTTGCCCTCTACCTTCACCACAAACTTTTGTTCTTTATCACTTTGTGCAAAACCAACATTCAATTCATACTCACCATTGGTAAGTTTAGGAATCAACAGATATCCGCTTGCATTGGAACTCAAATTGGCTCCCATCAGACGTAGGTAGAAGGGTTGATTATTTTCTGTTTGTATGAACAAGTAGTGTCCTGTTTGACCATCAACCGCAGAAAAAAATATCATCCCCGTAATTAGGCACCAAGTTTTGCAACTAAATAAAGAGAGGTAACGGTTCATGCTATCAAAATTAAGACTTTCCTTGTCTCAGGATGCTTTGGTGCATAACCTTTCAACCACTGATCAAATTCTTAACGATTCACACAAGTTCTGTCAACTATCTTTAAGGCTTCTAAAATTGAAATATGAAACGTTAATTACTGCTAATTGCTTTTCTACCCTTATTTGCGGTAGCACAAACTTCGGGGAATGAGGATTGGAAAAAAATCTACAGATCCTTCCCCACCAAAATCAATAACCTCGTGCACACCCGTTTGGATGCCAAATTCGATTATGAGAAATCGTATTTGAATGGGAAAGTATGGATTACACTTGAACCTCATTTTTACGCTACCGACTCTCTACAGCTGGATGCGAAGGGCATGAATATCTATCAGGTAGCCATTGTAAAAGCCGGAAAGAATATTCCACTTAAATATGAATATGATAGTCTCTTTTTAAATATTCAATTGGATAAGATCTATAAAAAAGGAGAGCGTTATACTGTGTACATTGATTACACAGCTAAGCCAAATGAATTCAGAGCCAATGGTAGTGCAGCTATTACAGATGCTAAAGGTTTATATTTCATCAATCCTAAAGGAGAAGAAAAAAATAAACCTACCCAAATTTGGACACAAGGTGAAACAGAAGCTACTTCTGTTTGGGTACCTACGATTGATCGTACCAATCAGAAAACAACACAATTATTCAACTTGACTGTTCCTGCTAAATATGTTTCCTTATCCAATGGAAAACTAATTGCACAAAAAACCAATTCTGACGGAACCCGCACAGACACGTGGTCAATGGATCAACCACATGCTCCTTATCTTTTCTTTATGGGTGTTGGAGACTTTGCAGTTATAAAAGACACATATAAAGGAAAAGAAGTAAACTATTACGTAGAAAAAGCATACGAAAAAGTAGCACGCAGAATTTTTGGCGACACACCGGAGATGATGGCTTTCTTCTCAAAAAAATTAGGCGTTGAATATCCTTGGGTGAAGTATAGTCAAATGGTGGCCCGTGACTATGTGAGCGGTGCGATGGAAAATACCACGGCCACTCTTCATCAAGAAAGTGCGCAACAAGATGCCAGAGAATTAACAGATGGCAATGGATGGGAATCTACCATTGCACATGAATTATTTCACCAATGGTTTGGAGACCTTGTTACAGCTGAAAGCTGGAGTAATCTTACTGTCAATGAAAGCTTTGCTGATTATAGCCAGTTATTATGGTTAGAGCATAAATATGGCAAGGATGAAGCGATGTTTGAAAACTTTAATCAAATGCGTGGTTATATCGGCAGTGGCCAACAATCACGTGATTTGGTTCGATTTTATTATAAAGACAAAGAAGACATGTTTGATGCGGTGAGCTATAACAAAGGCGGACGCATCTTACATATGTTACGCAATCTGACAGGCGATGATGCATTTTTTGCTTCGCTGAACAAATATTTAACCACCAACAAATTTGGTACCGGAAGCGGACATAAACTACGTTTGGCTTTTGAAGAAGTAACAGGTAAGGATTGGAACTGGTTCTTCAATCAATGGTATTTCGGAAACGGACATCCAAGAATAGATATCAGCTATCAATACGATGCTGAAAAGCAGTTATCATCTGTCATCATCAAACAAATTCAATCTGGTGATAAAGTTTTCAAACTACCTTTCTCCATTGATATCTGGCATGGTAGTGAAAAGAAAAGACATTTGGTTTGGATGGAGAATAAAGCAGATACTTTCAACTTTGCGGTAAAATCCAAGCCAGACCAAATCAATGTAGATGCCGATAAAATATTATTGGTAGATAAAAAAGATAATAAAACACTGGCTGAGTTTATTCATCAATTCAAACATGCCGGCAATTATTTGGATCGTCGCGAAGCAGTTGCATTTGCTGGTAACAATACAAAAGATCCTGCGGCAGTTCAATTGTTGGTGGATGCCTTAAGTGATCCTTATTTCAGAATTCGCTCTTTGGCCATTACCAACTTAGGTAAAGTAAAACCTGATGATGCCATCATTGCAAAAATTGAAGCGATCGCTAAAAAAGAAAGCAAAAAAACAGTAAAGGCAGAAGCCATCTCTTATTTGGCCAACTTAAAAAATCAAAGCTATAAGTCTCTTTTTAAGGAAGCTACCAGAGACTCTTCTTATACCGTTGCAGGCGCTGCTTTAGAAGCTCTTACCGAGCTTGACAGTGTTGAAGCTTTACAAATCACCAAGGAATTAAGTAAAGAACCGGCGAAGGGTCGTTTGAATGAAGCCATTTCCAATGTACTAATTACTTATGGCGATGAGAAAGCATTCAAGACCGTATCAGAGAGTTATGAAAAGATGCCTTTGTCTTTTCCTAAAGTACAAATGAGTGCTACGTATGCAGCTTTTGCGGCTAAGTTGACGAATATGGAAGAGTTTAAAAAAGCAGTAGATGCGATCGTAGAATTCCGTGATCTGATACCTGCATCAGCAAAAGCGCAAACAGATCCTGTGATCAATGGAGCGTTAAAAGAATTGGCACAAAAGAAAGAAAGTGCCGGTGCTACTGAAATGGCAGCATACGTGAAAAGTAAATTACCTGCTGATAAAAAATAATGCAGAATAGATTTGAATGAAGAAGGCCGCCCGGACATACCGGTGCGGCCTTTTAGTTGAAGTTGGTTCAATAAATTTATAACAACTTAACAATCGTTTTGGTTTGCATTTTACTGGTCAGAGGCATTTGCTGTCCCATCACTTCCATATTGCCTTTGATATCACTAGTAGAAACCTCGGAGATCATCAATCCAGTAACACGATCATAAATACGTGTTGATTTTACTGTACCTTCAGTTTTCTGCTTGATCTCCATACCGTTTTGAGTTATAGTAGAAGATATTTTAATCGTACCAGATGCTAGTACCTGAATTTCTTTATCTGTTACTTTTTCGATAACATTATTTGTTTCAGAGGTACCTGTTTCTGAAGAATTGCTGGATATCCATGTATATCCTTCTTTGATATCGTCATCTTTTAATAACAAAAACACGCGACCTAGATCATCACCTTCAGCAGTTGCTCCAGGAATTGTTTTAAGTGCTTCTAACATTTCTCCCTGCATGGTCACTTTTCCAGCATCAACTATAATCTCTATTTCTTTACCCAATGATTTAAAAGCTTCCGCTAATGCAGGATTAGATCTTATTGCTTCATCATCTGAATCAATACTTTGTTCTTGTCCCATCATAGCAACATTTGCTGTGATTCTTTTGATGATCATGCCCATTGAAAACTTATTCGTTCCAACAGACTTCAATTCATGATCCAGGTATATCGTTGTGGTGTTAGACATTTCCATGTCTTGTCCCATCATTGAAGTAATATTATTTCCTTTTGATTCTGTAACGATCTGAAATTTTTTACCTACCGGTAATTTTACCTGTTGTGCTTTTACAGCGATGATACCACTTAGCATCATCGTTACCATCAAAATTTTTCTCATATTATATAGTTTTATTTTTACCATCCACCGCCGGCACCGCCACCACCACTGCTTCCTCCGCCGAAACCACCAAAACCACCACCACCAAATCCACCGCCACTTCCGCCGCCCCAGCCACCGCTACTTCTGCGACCGCCACCTAAAACAGATGACCAGAAAATGGCTTCTGCAATATCACCATAACCTCTACGACTCATCATGCCGCCGCCTTTACCACCACCACCGCGAGCTACAATCATCAATACAACAAATAAGATGATAACAAATGTCAGGATAGACTTTCCGGTAGTGCCACCTGATCCTTTTCGCTCACGTTTTATTTTATATTCTCCTGCTGCAGCTTTTCCTAATGCATTCACTGCATCATCGATACCACGGTAATAATTTCCTTCTTTAAAGGCAGGTACAATTTTCTTCCGATAAATATCGGAAGCTACAATATCAGGGATGGCTCCTTCTAAACCATATCCAACCTCAATCCATACTTTTCGATCATCAATTGCGGCGAGTATCAAAACACCATTATTGGTTCCTTTACTTCCTATCCCCCACTCACGAAAAAGTTTATTGGCATATTCTTGTACCTCATAACCATCTAAAGTAGGAATAAGTACCACTGCGATCTGATTAGATGTACTATCATCCAATGCCACCAGTTTCTGTTCTAATATCTGTCGCTGCTCCGGTGATAACACATTAGCAGCATCGTTCACCAATTTTGGCGGATTCGGCTTGGGTAGAATATTCTGTCCAAGACCCACTGCTAACCAGCAAAAAGTAAGAAATAAGAGTAATAATTTTTTCATGCTTTCAGTTCGCTGTCATTTACATGATCAGCTATTGATTTTATTTACCAAAAACAATATCATCAGGTAATTCATTTTTGTCGCCCTTGTTGTCATAAGGAAAATGAAATGCCAATGCTTCACCAATATCTTCAATGATGGTAGCCAAGCCCTCCGCATAATGCTGTGCTTTGAATTCAGCTAACATTTTCTTCACCTCTGTATTCCAAAAATCCGAACCCACTTTCTGATGAATACCTTCATCACCAAAAACAGCCAGTTGTCTGTCTTTCATGGCGATATAGACAAGCACAGCATTTCGTTCAGCCGTCTCGTACATTTTCAAGTTAGCAAAGATCTCTTGTGCCCTACGTAACGGATCGACATACTCACACTTATTCTCAATGAAGATTCTCACTTCCCCACTGGTTCTTTGTTCTGCATTTCGAATAGCATGAACAATACGCTCTCTTTCAGGTTCTGAAAAATAGCGATCCGGTTTTTTTCTAAAGAGTCCGAACATGACAATGATGCATTAAAAAACCACAGTGAGAATAAGTATCAGGTTGACTTATGTTTCCTGATCAGTAAGATCCGCACTGTGGTTTGTATGATTAAAATTTAACTTCCGGAGCTTTTTCTGCGCCTGCATCTGCCTTAAATCCTTCTTTCACTTTAAATCCAAACATGCTGGCGAGCAGATTCATCGGGAATGAGCGTGCTTTTACATTGTAATCGGCAACGGCTTTGTTAAAGTCGTTACGAGATACTTTGATACGGTTCTCTGTTCCTTCCAACTGTGCCTGTAATCCGCGGAAAGCATCATTTGCTCTCAGGTTAGGATAATTCTCCGTTACCATCAACAAACGACCCAGTGCCTGGGATAGTTGTCCTTGTGCAGCTTGGTATTGCTGTAATTTTTCAGGTGACAGATCATTAGCGTCTACTTTGATTTGTGTTGCACTTGCACGCGCTGCAATCACATTCTGTAAAGTAGTTTGCTCAAAATTGGCTTCACCTTTCACAGTGTTGACCAAATTAGGAATCAGATCAGCACGTCGCTGATAATCACTTTCTACATTTGCCCAGGCATTTTTCACCACTTCATCCTGTTTTACCAATCCATTATATCCTCTGCAGCCACAACCACCCAAAATCAGGATCAATGCGGCAATGACAATAAGGGTTAAATTTTTTGTACTCATGTTTAACTTGTTTGTTATGAAATTAGGTGTTTTTATTCCTTTTAGAACATTAGTAGTTGGGTTGGGTAAAATATTACATTGAAGTCAAAAGTGAAAGGTGAAAGGTGAAAAGAAGAAATTTTTTGACTTTTCACCTTTCACTTTTCACCTCCCTACGCTTTCACCGCCGCTATGCCCGGTAGTTCTTTGCCTTCAAAATATTCCAGCATGGCGCCGCCTCCGGTAGATACATAGCTGACTTTATCGGCAAAACCGAACTGATTGACTGCTGCTACACTATCACCGCCGCCTACCAATGAGAAAGCACCGTTGGCTGTGGCTTCTGCTACAGCAATGGCGATGGTTTTGGTTCCATGTTGGAATTTTGCCATTTCGAATACGCCCATTGGACCATTCCACAAAATGGTTTTAGATCTTTTAATACAGTTGGCGAAC
>JACVCQ010000116.1 GCA_016741945.1 Chitinophagaceae bacterium | reverse complement strand
TTCTAATCTGGATTATTATTTACATTGTATACCTCACGGAATGCCTGTTCGATGAAAGATCGGATACTCTTAGGCATCAATTCAGTGCATTTGACAGGGGACTTACTGTATTTTTTCACCTGCTGGCAGTAATAGCAGCCAGTTATTTTAGCACAATTAGAGTACTCCCATACCTTCTCGATAAAAAACAAGTCGTACGTGGGATTATTGAACTATGCGTGGGTATTTATATCATCGCACTATGCAGTAGACTTTCAATCATATATATACTGGAACCCATACTAGGAGGAAATTTTGGAGATCAGGAGTCTATACTGCAAATAGTTAGTCAGCTATCAATACTAGTCAAGTATTACATCATTAGTATTATTTCAGGAGCACTTCCATTTATCATTTTTTATCTATTAATTGACAGGCAACGTATTTTGAGAAAACAAGCTGAGATCGAAAAAGAAAAAATCAGAGCTAAACTTGATGCACTCAAAGCGCAGATCAATCCACACTTTTTATTCAATACACTCAATAATATTTACTCACTCGCAATTCAGCAGTCAGCTGAAACAGCCCCAACCATCGACAGGCTTTCCCAACTGCTCGATTATTTATTGTATCGGTGTAATGAAAACCATGTTTCATTAGATAACGAAATTCAGTTCCTCAGAAATTATCTGGATCTAGGTAAACTAAGATTTGGAGATCGCTTGAGTATACATTTTTTGCACACAACAGACCAATCTTATACAATTCCACCACTACTTTTGGTGCCTATCATTGAAAATATGTTTAAGCATGGGGCAGAACAAACAACAGGTCCTATTGTATTCCGCATCACATTAAAAGCTGAAAACAATCAATTAACTTTAATCGCCACTAATAATTTTATGTCCGGTGAAAAGAAAGATGCGGGTATAGGCTTGTCAAATCTCAAACAACGACTTGATATCCTGTTTCCCGATCGTTATTTATTAAGGGTGATTGAGAAGCATGAAATCTTTGAAGTAAAAATGCAGGTCCCACTGGTATGAATGCAACATGTTTAATTATCGATGATGAACCCCTAGCAATTCAATTATTGCAGAAGCATGTTCACGAATCGGGTTTGCTGGAACTAAGTGGTTCTTGTTCAAATGCTATGGAAGCAATTGCGTTTTTAAGAACCCATAAAGTTGATCTACTTTTCCTTGATATACAGATGCCCAAATTGACCGGCATAGAATTACTCAGAATGTTGAAGCCAGCACCTCCTGTAATCTTCACCACCGCATATCGGAATTATGCATTAGATGGTTACGAACTAGACATCGTAGATTATTTGCTAAAGCCTATCAGCTTTGAGCGTTTTATGGCTTCTGTAGAAAAGTTTTATAGAAGGTGGAATAGCAGCAACATAAAAGATGTTTCGCATAATCATTCAGCATCACTTCAACTATTGCTTCAATCGGGAACAAAAACATATCAAGTGAATGAAGCCGATATTCTTTTAATTGAAAGTTTTAAAGATTATATCCAAATCCATTTTACGGATGGAAAAAAACTTATGATCAAATACAAGATCGGGCAATTAGAACTTGAACTTTCTGCTAATTTTCTGCGTGTGCATAAATCATTTATTGTACATAAAAATAAAATCACCGTATTCGGTAATCAATCCGTAGAATTGGGAGATATATCGGTTCCTGTAGGTAACCATTACAAATCTTTTGTAGAACAGTTGCTTAAAAAGTAGCAGTAGATTCATCAGGCATAGCAACACCTGCTTTCTTGAATATTTCCTTTATATCTTGTTGGATAGGCATCGATTGCATAGGCGGAAGATTGGCACCGCCCGTATTCCCAACTGGTATTGTTCCTACAAATGATTTCACTCCTCCTACCAATAAACGAGGTATTTGACCCAGTATTTCTTTTATACTTTTGATCTTACAACCAAAAACTAACATTTTCCAATGCACCAGACTGTGCTGATACGGGTACGCTTGTCCAATCACATGTGCTCTTTCCAATTGATACCACGCTTCGTTAAGATTCTTTCGCTGCATGGCACTATCATAGAGTTTTAATGCCTCATTAAAAAAAGGTTGCAGTGAAACCGGCATTCTTATATAGATTTTCATATCAACTTAGGGATCTTGTAGTTACTAAATTACATGTTCAGGTAATGAATTCAACTATTTTTGCTTAATAAAGATTATCATGGACACATCTTCATTATTGGGAAGGGTCATTACCAGTACACCTGATAACAATGATCCCAATTTCGTTCAAACTCCAATCCTATTAGTTGAACATAACGACAGAGGAGCGGTTGGCTTCGTTCTTCATTTCCCATTGAAACGAAATTTGAATGAGTTAAATGAGTTTATGCATTACCCACCTATTCCTATTTATATTGGTGGGCCGGTAGATCAGGAACATCTTTTCTTTTTACATCGTCGTCCGGATTTGATAGATGATGGTATACATATCATGGACGGCATTTACTATGCCGGTAACTTTCAGCAAGTATTGATGCACTTACAAGATCAAACACTCACAGAAAAAGATATTCGTTTGTTCATTGGTTATGCCGGATGGGATCCGCAACAATTAGAAGAGGAGATCATAGAAGGAAGTTGGATGGTTTCGAAGCATCCTGTTACTTATGTTTTTGATTGAGAAAAATTATTTTCAATTAAATCAATCGCTTTGGCAACACCATCTTCTTTTTGTAAGCGTTGGGAAATAGATGAAGTAGAGGCATACAACGATGCTGTATGCAACAGTGCTTTAACCCTTTCATTAAATATCACTTCAGATATTTTTTTAAGCGGAACAGGTTTAACTCCCCATCCATTTTGATAAATAATGTTTCCCCAAAATAATTGATCCCCAAATGGATACAAGATTGGACAAATCAACATCGGCTTACCGGCACGTAAACAAGCAGCTGTTGTTCCCACACCTCCATGATGTATCACCGCTTTTACATAAGGCAACAAAACGCTGTATGGCGCCGCATGAATCACTTTCACACCATCCATTTTTTCAAGCTCAGTCGTATTGGTTAATCCCCACCCTCTGATCACCAATACCCTTACTTTCTGTTGAATAACAATTGCTTTGATCAAATTCGCAAGCCCTGCTTTATTTTCAAATGGCATACTGCCAAATGTTACAAGTAATGGGGGTTCTCCTGATTGGAGAAATTGAAGCAAGTCTTCGTCAAGAGCTTCTTGCCTTTCATGAACCCAAAATCCTGTGAAGTAACAGTTTGATGGATAATCATTTGGTTTGGGTAATACATATTCACTGATACCATATAAAGAAGGCAAGGATGGTTTTACAAATTCCGATGATAGTCCTACTCTTTCCCGAATCGCTAAAATTGGTTTCTTCCACATTTTTAAACCCAGCTCGGTTAATCGATACGTAAACTTGTTCATGAAAGACGGAAATCCTAATGCACTGAAAACAGGATTGGGAAAAGCATTAGTAGGTTCACTCGCAGGTACTACATCAGCCTTAATCATATTCCCGGGAAAACGATCTGCGAAATAATCACAAAGCGTTTTTACATGAAACAATACTTTATCATTTTCTTCCGCCAATTGATAAAAAGTTTGAAAAGCATCACTCATTTTTGGGAAGATGGTATCCCGTAAATACCTTTTCATCCGAAAGGGATTCTTCATGATCTTTTTGGCTTCCTCAGATTCAATCAATTCCTGAAAATCGATTTCTACCGGCACAAAACGTAACCCATAAGAACTCACTAATTTTTCAAAGTTTTTAGCCGTGCTTAATACTACATCATGACCACGTTCTTGTAATGCCTGACCAAGAACAGCATAGGGTTGTACATCACCTCTGGTACCTAATGTAAGGATTGCGATCTTCATGGGAAATGTTTAGAATCAATATTCTACCATTAGTCGCTATAGTATGTAAAATATTAAGCTATCAATGAAATTATTTTAGGCATCCAACAACGTCTGAATATCAAACTTCTGCATCTTTAAAAAAGCCTGGATAACACGAGGACTTTTTTCGGGATCACGCATTAACTTAGAAAGTATAGACGGAACGATTTGCCAGGAAACACCAAACTCATCTGCCAGCCAACCACACCTATCATAACGACCATTTTTTCCTAAGGCTTCCCAGAAAGCATCAATCTCTTCCTGTGTATCACATTCCACCACGAAAGAATTACCGGGTGAAAAATCATAATCATGTTGCAGCGTGCTACTCATCGCATTCATGATAAAACCATTGAGTTTAAATTGCGCAAATAGCAAACTGCCGCTAGGCATACCTGCCTCCGGAGGATAGGCCATATCCATCAATAGCATAGATGGTTTGAATATAGCAGTATACTTCTCTCTTGCTTCATGTACTTTACTATTCTTTTGATTGACAAATAAGAGATTCGGTACAATCTTTTGTGGACTATTAATGGCTTCTACATCCAATTGCCAATTCACACCAAAACGATCTTCGATCCAGGCATAACGTGGACTCCAATCATATTTGTCCAATGGCATCAAAATCTTACCTCCTTCTTTCAATGCATCATACAATCGATTGATCTCTGTTTCTGCTTCACAATACACGAAATAAGAAACAGCAGGAGTAGGAGCATATTTGGGTCCGCCATTTAAGAGCATAAAAGTAATGCTGCCCGCAGTAAAACGAGTGACCATTGGATTCGACTCCAATAATCTTGCATCATTAAATAGTGAACAATAAAAAGCAGCTGCTTCTTGCGCATTATTATTGAACCAAATACAAGGGTAGATAAGTTTTGACATGATAGAATAGGTTTCAAGAATGAAAAAACAAGCAACAAGTTAGAAAATTATTTCCCAATCAGTATACCGTATTCAGAAGGAGTTGCGATCCCATTAAATCCATTGGTTAATCCATACATTAACATAAATACCATTACAACTCCAACTATTAGGATTAACCTAGACTGTTTCCTTACATCTCTATTTCTTTCTTTCATCTTGTTATAATGAACAGAGGCGATATGAGCAAAGAAGGAAAAAATAGCCAATGAATAATAAGGGATAAAAAATAAATTGGATGGAAAATAATTCAGCCCAGCTGCGCCAAAATAAAAATTGGTATCGAGTTGTAAAATGAATCTACCGACCATTACCGCTGATAGATGAATCACAAAAAATATCGCTAAGTACAAGCCTGACCATAATTGCAGCTTTTCATAAAATCCTTTTGCGATTTTGAATCTGGATCGATAGAGTTGAATACCGGAGAAAATTTGTATACAGACCGCGCTTAACAAAAGTATTTCTGCAAAAATATTTCGATAAACTTTCCTTAACTGCGTCATCACTTCTATATGCTTTTCAATACCCATCAAGCTAAATGCATGATTGGTGAGATGAAGTGTTACAAACAAGGCGATAGTAATACCGGAGTAATAATGAATTCTTCGTGTAAGCATAGGTTCTAAAGGTTAAACAGGGTATTTCGAAGGTACTCAACTCGCTAAAAAGACAACTACCACTCATGTAGACACAAAGAAAAAGGCCATCCGTCATGGATAGCCTTCAAATATTTTGCAAAGAAAAATCTTAGCTTAATTTTTCAACCTGCATATAATTCAATTCTACAGGTGTAGAGCGACCAAAGATCTTAACGGTTACTTTCAGTTTTTTCTTCTCATCATTCACTTCTTCGATCACACCGTTGAAGTCGTTGAACGGACCTTCAATAATCTTAATGGTTTCACCAATGATGAATGGTTCACTCATGGTAACACCTTGATCATTCATTTCATCTACCTTACCAAGCATCTTGTTTACTTCACTCTTACGGAGAGAAATGATATTGCCTTTAGAACCTTTACCATCTGTCAGGAAGTGCATGACGTTGCTGATGTTACTGATATGCTGCACCATATCATCATTCAGCTTACCATCTAATACTTCCATCATTACATAACCAGGAAAGTAGTTTTTTTCGCGCATCACTTTCTTGCCATTCTGCACTTTGTACACTTTCTCCATAGGAAGAAATATCTGCTTGATCACTTCCTGCCATCCACTGCGAATGATATCTTTATCTAGATACTCTTTTACCTTACGCTCTTTACCACTCACCACACGCAAAACGTACCACTTGGTATTATCTTGTGGTGTTTCTGTGGTTTCAACAGTGTTATTATCGACTACTGATGCTTCCATGTTCTGTTACTTGAATAATGAATAAACCAGTTTCAGCAACTGATTGCTGGAGAAATCCATCACCCAAACCAATGCGGTGATGATCACAGTAGCTACCAGTACAATAACGGTACTCTGCTGGAGTTGTAACCAAGTAGGCCAGGTCACTTTCTCCATCAGTTCCTGATAGCTTTCTTTGAAGTATGTGGTGATTTTGTTCATAGCTTATTGCTTATGGTTCATAGCTAATAGAAAAGAATCAACAATAAAATTGCTATGATCCATTTGCTATCTGCTAATCAGCACGGGCACTAGGATTCGAACCCAGATCAAAGGTTTTGGAGACCTCTATACTAACCGTTGTACTATGCCCGTAGAAAGCTAAAAGCTATCCCGACAGGTCGAGACAGCTTTTAGATTATGTATGCAAATATAGTAAAAAACCTATTTGCTTGAAGCTAAAAGCTTGCCGCTTGTAGCTTATTTGATGATTTCAGTAACCTGACCGGCACCTACTGTACGTCCACCTTCGCGGATAGCGAATTTCAGACCTTTCTCCATCGCAATTGGCTGGATCAGTTTTACAGTAAGGTTGATATTATCACCAGGCATTACCATTTCAGTTCCTTCTGGCAAAGTAACTTCACCAGTTACGTCAGTAGTACGGAAATAGAACTGAGGACGGTACTTGTTGAAGAATGGGGTGTGACGTCCACCTTCTTCTTTGCTCAGTACGTAAACCTCACCTTTGAAGTCAGTGTGTGGAGTGATAGAACCTGGCTTACAGATTACCATACCACGACGGATATCTTTCTTTTCAATACCGCGGAGCAACAGACCTGCGTTATCACCAGCCTGACCTTCATCCAACAGTTTTTTGAACATTTCAACACCGGTTACAGTAGAAGAAAGAGGAGCATCCATCAAACCAACGATTTCAACACCTTCACCTACTTTAATGATACCACGCTCGATACGACCTGTAGCAACAGTACCACGACCAGTGATCGAGAAAACGTCCTCTACAGACATCAGAAGTGGCATATTCACTGGCCCTGGAGGCAATGGAATGCAAG
>JACVCQ010000115.1 GCA_016741945.1 Chitinophagaceae bacterium | reverse complement strand
CACCTTTCTGTTTTTTTCATTGTAAATGAATGGAGCTTTTCTGCGTCCTTTCTTTTAATGTATGTCCATCAATGATCTGATGGAACATTCTTACAAAGGATTGATATTATTATCATTGGTACATTTTGTCTGGTTGGTCATTGGTACCCTTAGACATCGGTATGATACCCGAACTTATTCTGCCATTTATACATCACTTGTAACCCGTTTTCTTTCCAGAAAAATACAACCCAAAGAAGTTTCTAAACTAAGTGCTCACTCCACACTTGCCAGAGAATTTGTAGATTTTCTGGAATTCGATCTGGTATATATCATTGAAGCAGTCTATAATATCCTGGGTTCAATGATCCTACTTTTCTTTTATCAATCTTCAGTTGTACTGCTTTGTCTCGCCATACTCCTGCCGGTTATGACCATCAGTTATTTTTATGGGAAGAAAATGAAACGTTTGACACAATTAAAGAATGATGAATTAGAAAAACAAGTCAATGTGATTTCTTCCGGCGATTCAACAGCTATTCAAAAACATTTCAATAACCTCCGTAAATGGCAAATACGGATCAGCGATCAGGAAGCATGGAATTTTGGTATGATGGAATTGATGGTGATGGTGGTAATTGCATTGTCACTATTGATCACCAATCAGGTAGCAGGTACAACCGTGCTGGCAGGGAATATTATCGGTATGTATAATTATATTCTAAAGTTTGTATCCGGATTGGATACGATCCCCTACACGGTACAAAGAATTACAGCACTGAATGATATTACACAAAGAATTCGTTTACAAACAGACGAATATCCTGATGAACCCAATCAAACAACAAGCATTCCTGTACATATCATGAAGCAGTCTGAAACAGCTGCTTAAAACTGAGATGAGCGTATCTGCATAAATCTTCTTAATTTATACCCGCAATTATCGAACACAAAGCAACGATCATATGAAAAAACAGCTACTGCTGGCCACTACAGCCATTCTATGCGGAATATGTACACAAGCACAAAGACTGAATATCGACAGTCTGGTAAAAGAATCCAAGAAAACAGAACTATGGGAACCGGTACCAGCCGTAGTTACACCCGGTAAAACCAATGCCGACGCACCTTCGGATGCAATTGTACTTTTCAATGGAAAAGACCTCAACAGCTTTCAAAAAAAAGGGGGCGGACAACCCGGTTGGAAAATTGAAAAAGATGGATCATTGACGGTAGTGAAAATGTCGGGTGATATTGAAACCAAACAAGGCTTTGGTAGTTGTCAGTTACATATTGAATGGAAAACACCGGCGGTGATTGCCGGGAATGGACAATCACGTGGTAATAGTGGTATTTTCTTCATGGGGAAATATGAATTACAGGTCCTGGATTCTTATAACAATCCCACCTACGTAAATGGACAAGCAGCCAGCATTTACAAACAACATATCCCACTGGTGAATGCCAGTAGAAAACCCGGAGAGTGGCAATCTTATGATGTGATTTTTACTGCGCCGCAGTTTTATGCAGACGGACAATTACAAACACCCGCCAGAATTACGGTGTTCCACAATGGAGTATTGGTACAAAACAATGTAGAGATTAAGGGAGGAACAGAATGGATTGGCCCAGCCAGTTATAAAAAGCATGGCGATAAAGAGCCTTTGATTTTACAAGACCACGGTAATGATGGTGGTAATCCGTTGAGCTATAGAAATATATGGGTGAGAGAACTGTAGGGAACAAGCAACAAGAATAAAGAAACAAGGTCCAAAGGACTCCTTCGGAGAACAAGGAAGGTTCAAGAAACAATATTTAAGTTTTCTTTTAAATAGCGCCGGACTTCAGTCCGGCGAAAAAGAGATCCGATAGTATGAAGTCTTGCGGCTTGTAGCTTTCTTGTCACCTGCTTCTTCGTTCTTGTCTCTGTCGCTAAAAATTGCGTAAAAATACCTATTGCCATCCTCGCAATTCTGCCCTTATCTTGCGCACTATTCAATTGAGATATTTATGATGGCACAACCGGCAGCTATTTTACAATCTGTTTTTGGATATACCTCATTCCGGCATAACCAAGAAGCGATTATAGATCATTTGCTGCATGAAAAAGACGCATTGGTACTCATGCCAACAGGTGGTGGTAAAAGCTTATGCTATCAAGTACCTGCATTGTGTTTAGAAGGGGTAACCATTGTGGTGAGTCCATTGATTGCTTTAATGAAAGACCAGGTAGATGCATTATTGTTATCGGGTGTTAAAGCAGCTTTTCTCAACAGTACACAACATCCTTCTGAACGCGAAGCGATTTTACAACAGTTGCGTAACAATGAATTGAAATTGCTCTATGTAGCGCCGGAACGTTTGGTGGGTTCAGAGATCAATCTGCTTCAATTTTTAAAAGAACAAGCATCACCCGCTTTATTTGCCATCGATGAAGCACATTGTATCAGTCAATGGGGACATGATTTCAGACCCGAATACCGCATTTTGCATGAATTGAAAATACAGTTTCCTTCAGTTCCTGTGATTGCCTTGACAGCTACCGCAGATGGCCTCACTAAAAAAGATATCATTGATCAACTCCAACTCAAAAACTACCGTGTTTTTGAAAACAGTTTCAATCGACCCAATATTACCTATTACGTAAAACCCAAGCGTAATTATTATGATGAGTTGGTAGATTACCTGGAACTGCATAAAGAAGATAGTGGCATCATTTATTGCTTGAGTAGAAATGCAACTGAAAAATTAGCAGAAGATTTAAAAGCAGACGGATTCAACGCCGAAGCTTATCATGCCGGATTGGATAAAATAACCAGAGATCAGCGGCAGGATTTGTTTCTGAAAGATGATATCAACATTATAGTAGCAACCATTGCTTTCGGCATGGGAATCAATAAAAGCAATGTACGTTATGTGATTCATGCAGATCTTCCAAAAAATATTGAAGGATATTATCAAGAGACAGGAAGAGCCGGAAGAGACGGGTTACCAAGTGAAGCTATTTTATTTTATGGACCCGGTGACGTGATGAAGTTGAAGAACTTTGCGCAAATCGATAACAATCCGGAACAAACAAAAATTCTCCTGGATAAGCTGGATAAAATGGTGGCTTTCTGTGAAACCAAACAATGCAGGAGAAAATACTTACTCAATTATTTTGGAGAACAAGCCCCGGAATACTGTGGTTCCTGTGATACCTGTATTCATAAACCTGAATTATCCGATCAAACCATTGTAGCACAAAAAATCCTGAGTGCGGTAGCACGTGTGAATGAAAGATTTGGTTTGGGCTATATTGTTGATTTGTTGCGTGGCAGTACGAGTGAGAAAATAAGACCTGAGCATAAAGAGCTGAAAGTCTATGGTATTGGCAAAGACAAACCCAGGGATGAATGGATGCATTATACACGTGAACTTTTATCCAGTGGATATTTACAAATGAGTGATAGCCAATACCCCGTTTTACAACTTACAGAAAAAAGTAAGGCCGTTTTATTTCGTGGAGAAAAGGTATTCCTGCATGCACCTATTCAAATCATCACTGCAAAAGAACCGGTTATTTATCAATCATTGCCTTATGAAAAAGAATTGTTTGATCAGTTGAAAAAGCTGAGAAATACCATAGCACATGAAGAAAATGTACCGGCTTATTTGATCTTTAGTGATAGCAGTTTGATTGACCTAGCAACCTATCTTCCTTTTACAACAGAAGACCTGAGTAAGATATCTGGATTTGGGGTGTATAAAATTGAAAAGTATGGTGAAGCTTTTTTAACACAGGTACAGGATTATTGCAATGAACATGGATTGGATACCAGAATAGAGCTGAAACAACCCAAGCGAGAGCGCAAAAGCAAACTACCCAGAGAAAGAGAATCAGACACTAAAAAGATTTCACTGGATTTATATCAAGGCGGAATAAGTATTGAGGAGATTGCAGCACAACGATCGCTTTCAGTCAGCACCATTGAAACACATTTATCCTACTATATTTCTTCCGGAAAGCTAAATATCGTTGATTTTGTATCTGCTCAAAAGCAGGAGTTGATTCAGGCGGCGCTTGCAAAATATGGTAAAGCAAGTCTCCGGCTTTTAAAAGAAAACTTACCTGAAAATATTGGTTATGGTGATATCAGATTCACCATAGCGGCAACAGAAATCAATTCATAATCGGCGTACATATTTTGTAAAGCTTGTTGTATATATGAATGCTGTATAACATCATGGCGATTGTGTACGCACAAATCAGATACTATGAATGGAAAGATTACTATCATGATAGCCGATGACCATCTTATTTTTCGTGAAGGGTTAAAAGAAATGTTATCCCACCATCCGGAAATTGTATTGAAGGCAGAAGCTACCAATGGTAAAGAGTTATTACTCAAAGCAAAACAATATGCGCCGGAAGTAATCATCACGGATGTGAAAATGCCGTATATGGATGGCATTGAAACAACAAAAAAACTTTGTCGCACTTATCCGGGTGCAAGGATTGTTGCACTCAGTTCTTTTAGTGAAGATCATCTCATCATTGATATGCTTGAGGCCGGTGCACAAGGTTTTTTACTAAAAGGGATACAGGAAGAAGAATTGATCACTGCCATTAAAACCGTATATGAACACAGACCCTATTTTTCAGCTGATATCACAGAAAAACTAACCCGTATTATTGCCGGGAGGTATCATCAGAAAAAAGGAGTGGCACATGTAACGTTGACAGAAATTGAAAAACAGATTATTGTGATGATTTGTCGGGAACTGACCAGTAAGGAAATAGCAGAACGTCTGGAAATAGGAAAAAGAACAATAGAAAGTTATCGGATGCGCATTATGGATAAACTGGGAGCCAAAAGTGTAGCCTCTGTTATCACCTATGCACTTAAAGCAGGTTTGATACAAAGAACAGCTTGATTCTTTCCGTTTATTGCTCTAAAATCATAGAAAATCAGGTAAAAGCTGGATTTGACTAATTTTTAACCACTTCTGTGCAGGCATTTCTGTTATTTTTGCGCCCTATTGCCATATATTGGCGCAACGAAACGAGACAATGAAAAAAATAGTAGTACTCTTATTGGCTATTTCAGGAACCCTGCTGGCCAACGCTCAGAAGAAAACAACCAAAACCAAAACAGATTGGAGTAAAATAGACCTTAGTGGTCGCCCTGCCGATCATTTCATGATGCAGTATGGAGGTGATACCTGGTTAAACCGTCCGGATAGTGTGCGTACCGGAAATGGTTTTAGCAGACATTTCAATATCTATTTTATGATCGATAAACCCTTTAAGACCAATAAAAAAATGAGTCTGGGTTTAGGAGCCGGTTTTGGAACCAGTAATATCTTCTTCAAGAATACCCGTGTTGATGTAAAATCACCTACAACAAGATTACCATTTACCAATGTGGATAGTGCTGATCATTTTAATAAAAATAAATTAACCACCATCTATTTTGAAATTCCTTTGGAACTGCGTTAC
The DNA here is from genome assembly GCA_016741945.1 of Chitinophagaceae bacterium. Lineage (GTDB taxonomy): Bacteria > Bacteroidota > Bacteroidia > Chitinophagales > Chitinophagaceae > Sediminibacterium. Next base: position 1,789 of record JACVCQ010000115.1, on the reverse strand, counting down.
TATTCCAACCCCGAAAATCCGGCTAAATCATGGAAAGCAGCTGTGGGATTAAAGCTGGGTACCCTTTTGAAGGCATATACGAAGGGTAAGAACTATGTCAACAAAAACGGACAAAGTATCTATGGTACTTCTTATGTTGAAAAACAAAGCAGCAAACGTTTTATCAATGGAACCATGCTGGCCGCCACAGCAAGAGTTGGTTATGGAATCTTTTCATTAGATGCCGGTTATCAGTTGAATACTGTATTGAAAGATGGTGCTGGTCCTGCTATGAGAAAGTTCTCTATCGGGATTACCATTAGCGGATTATAATCAGCAACATATATTATTCCAACCCCGCTGAAACCTAGGTGTAAGCGGGGTTTTTATTTTTATAGGATAAGGAAGAATAAATATACGAACACTTAATACTATTACTTTAAGTTTTGGCATTAGAAAAAAGCCCCTTCGTCGCAGTTCCCGATCTGCGATCGGGATGCTCCTCAGGGTGACGGGTAAGAGGGGGTATAAGGGTTGATGAGATTGGCTTCGCCAATCTCATCAACTTTTTTACTCATAGTGTTTTGTCACCCTGAGGGGCATCCCGACTTACAGTTGGGAATTGCGACGAAGGGTTGTTTTATTGCTGCAAGCAAAATGTATAGTAGAAGTATCTCCAAACCATATACGGTAACGAATTTTGAAGTTTTGGCACTTATGAGATAAAAGTAAATAGAGGGAAAGCCTTTTGTGACGCTATTTTGAGGTTAAGTAACCTAATACTATTTGTTTTCATTCATCCCCCCGCCAACCAAATGGTTATGCCCCAACAATCTCCTCCATCAGACAAAGGCTGGACAAAAATTCAATGGATCATTTTCTATTTGTGTGTGCTTTTTTTGTTGGAGTGGGGATGTGGGGGTTTTAGGTACTAGTCTCGCCTGAGGCGAGATGGGTTGGGTGTCATCCCGACGTAAGGAGGGATCTCACACCGCTAACAGTTTCGAGCAAAACACAGTGACTTCAAAACTAAAACCTAAGACACCAGAGGTGTAGAGATCCCTCCTTCGTCGGGATGACGTCTTGATCCCCCGGCGCAAACTTTTTTAAAACACATACCCATGTCCAAATACACATCTTTCCTTCTCCAACTCCTTGCACTCCTCTTTTTAAATTGGATGCTAATGGTTTTAATGCCGGTGATTGTTGATGCTTTAATGTTGGGGATGCGGGAATGGGATGCGGTGGGTGTGGTGTTTTGTTGGGGGATACAGGTGGCTTTTTTGATCGTTTCTTTTTCTCTGCGTGATTATTTGATGGCATATGTCCATGCATCCGTAAAACAGTTTCATCCATTCATGAAATACAGCTTGCTATTGGGAAAAGTCTGGGTTTTGTGTACCGGACTCTGGTTATTGATTTCGAAAATGAATGGGTTTGGCTTTTTATTGTTGGGGGAAATGATGTTGCTAATGACTCAGATCTACTGTTGGGTGGGGATGGCTGCGTCGATCTCAATAAGAACGTCATTCCGAGCGCAGCGTAGCGAAGTCGAGGAATCTCCTGACTTTAGGAAAAGTCTCAAAGAATGAAGAATCAGGATAGTGTCTCGCCTTAGGCGAGATGAGGAGATGTCTCGATAAGCTCGACTTGACGATCAAAATAAAAAACGTCATTCCGACCGAGCAGAGCGAGTGGAGGAATCTCCTGACTATCGGAGAATTTTCATAAAATGAATAATCAGGATGGTGCTAAACCTTAGGGGATGTTTTGGCTACACTTCGCTTCGCGCAACATAACGGACGTTGTG
>JACVCQ010000114.1 GCA_016741945.1 Chitinophagaceae bacterium | reverse complement strand
CTGTTATTGATGCTTTCAAGAAAAATGATGAACTGAAGTTTCAGATGATCACTAATCCTGAAAGTGTACCGGCCGGCACTGAACTGTGGAAGAAAACCATGGCAGGTGAAAAAAGAGAAGAATAAGCACTGTTGAAACAGTAAATAAAATACTCACGAAAACTAAATTCTACCGTTATGGCAGAAATGGATACCTCGAGTAGCGGGGGCCACAAAAAGGGCCCCGGAGTCAAAAAAGGGAAGAAACTCTCAACCCGCGTTGACTTAACGCCCATGGTGGATCTGGGCTTTCTACTCATTACATTCTTTATCTTCACCACAACGATGAGTCAACCTACGGCTATGAAGCTCTTTTTACCAAAAGATGCGGATAATCCGGAGGATCAGAATAAGGCAAAAGAATCTGGTGTTATCACCCTTTTGTTAGGAAAAGACAATAACGTCTTCTACTACGAAGGTCAATTGGCGCCGGATGGTTCTAACTTCAAGTCATCTACTTTCAAGGAAATTCGTACCGTACTGCTCGATAAAAAAGCTCGTACCAATGAAAAAGACCTTGTAGTAGTATTGAAGCCTTCATCTGAAAGCACTTATAAAAATGTGGTGGATATTTTAGATGAAATGACCATCAATGTATTAAAGCGTTATGCGCTGGTGGATATTTCACCTGTGGAAGAACAATTGGTTAAATTATCGGATGCTGCCGGTGCAGCTTCTGCCGCTAACTAATTTGAATTTCACTTGTGGAAAATCTCACACAATGAATCATACTATTTAAAGACCTAACAATGGACGTAAATAAAATTTTAACCGCGGATATCCTTGATATCGTTTTCGAGGGTAGAAATAAAGAGTATGGTGCGTACCAACTCCGCAGAACCTACAACAAGCGTATCACTTACGCTATTATAGGAACTGTATTGGTGTGCCTGCTTTTCCTCGTTGGTTCATTGGTTGCTAACTCCGGCGACAAGGACAAGACTCAAATTTTCGTTGAAGATGTGAGCTTGGAAGATGTTAAGCAGGATGAAAAGAAACCAGAACCCCCGCCTCCGCCTCCACCTCCTAAACAGGAGCCACCCAAAGTGGAAATCACTAAATTCACCCCTCCTAAAATTGTGAAGGATGAAGAAGTGAAGCCTGAAGAAGAGATCAAGGAAGTGGAAAAACTGGAAGATACCAAAATTGGTACCATCAATCAGGAAGGTATCAAGGATGAAGGTATCGTTGCACCTCCGGTAGAAGTAAAAGGTACCGGTGTGGTAGAAGCTCCTAAACAAGAAGAAGATTATGATAAGGTATTTACTGTGGTACAGATCCCTGCAGAATTCCCCGGTGGTTTGCCTGCTTGGACTAAGTACCTAGAGCGTAACCTGAACAGAGATCTTCCTGTTGAAAATGGTGCTCCTCCCGGCAAATACACTGTAATCGTTTCTTTCATCGTGGATAAAACGGGGGGTATCAGTGAAGTAAAAGCTGAGAACGATCCCGGATATGGAACGAAAGATGAAGCAGTACGCGTTATCAAAAGAGGTCCTAACTGGAAACCTGCCGTTCAAAACGGACGTAACGTAATCTATCGTCACAAACAAAGTATCACATTCATGGTATCGGAAGAGTAATCTTTTAACTGATAATTTTTTAAAAGCCATCTGCAATTGCGGGTGGCTTTTTTTGTTGTGAATGGTAAATGGTCAATTGTGAGTAGTGAGTAGTCAGTAGTGATTGTGAATGGTCAATGGTGAATTGTCAATAATTTATATTCCATTCGTAGCATATCATTCACCATTCACCATTCACAATTGACAATTCACAATTGACAATTCACAAATATCTTCTCCACTCACTACTCACCACTCACTATTCACTTATGGAATTTCTCTCCCCGCGTATCTCATTAATAAACCAAACGCCATGGAAAAGAAATTCACTTCGCGAAATGATATCTTGGATATTCTTTTTGCCAATCGTAACAAAGCTTATGGTGCTTATGAATTGCGTATCAGTTATAACAGACGTATGAAAATAGCACTATCATTGATGTTCATCGTGTGCTTACTTTTTACAGTAGGATCTATTCTAGCAAAAAATAAAAGCAACAAAAATGCAATTGTATATGTAGGTCCGGAGATAGAATTGAGTAAGGTAGAAGAACCCCCTATTGAAGAAGTAAAACCTCCTGAACCCAAAATTGAACAACCGGAACAGGCACAAGAAGTATTAACCGCCCCTAAAATTGTAGAAGATGAATTGGTGAAAGAGGATGAAGTGATGTTGGAAGTCAAAGATTATGACGCCGTAAAAATTGGATTGGAAAAAATCGAAGGAGCCGAAGATCTTGGTATTGTTACACCCCCGGTTGAGAAATCAACCGATATCGTAAAGCTAAAAGGATCAAACGAAGATGAATTGACCAATGACTTTGTTTCAGTTCAGATACCCGCTCAATTTCCGGATGGAATACAAGGTTGGACACGTTATCTGGAAAGAAATCTCAACAGGGATATTCCAATTGAAAACGGGGCTCCGCCAAGCCAATACACAGTGATCGTAACATTTCTTGTAGACAAAGATGGAAAAGTAAGTGATGTAAAAGCAGAGAACGACCCAGGCTACGGTACCAAGGAAGAAGCCATACGTGTCATCAAAAGAGGACCCAATTGGATTCCTGCCAACCAAAATGGTAAACTCGTAGTGTACAGACATAAGCAGGCGATTACGTTTAGAGTGACAGAGCAGTGAGAAGGCTTAGTGAGTAGTCAATAGTGAGTGTGAATGGTGAATTGTCAAATGTGAAATAACAGGCTTTATCACGCATTCACCATTCACAAAATAAGCTAAACTCACTACTACTACTGACTACTCACTATTAACTTATCTTTGCCAAAACACCACACATGTCCATACACCTGTCAGGCTGGGATGATACGATTGTTGCATTGGCTACGCCGCAGGGTATTGGTGCAATTGGTGTGATCAGGGTGAGTGGGAACAATACTTTTTCTATTCTCAATGAGTTATTTCCTTCCAAAGATTTGTCTATACAAGTCTCTCATACTTTACATGTGGGTTATTTAAAAGATGGAGAGCAGGTATTAGATGAAGTGGTATTGGCTCTTTTTAAAGGTCCGAAATCTTATACAGGCGAAGATGTGATCGAAATCAGTTGTCATGGTTCACCTTATATTCAAGAGCAAGTGATAGGGGCTATCACAAAACGAGGGGCGAGATTGGCCAAGCCCGGTGAATTTACACAACGTGCTTTTCTCAATGGCAAACTGGATCTGACACAAGCGGAATCGGTGGCGGATTTGATTGCCAGCAATACGGAAGCCAGCAGAAAAACGGCATTGAATAATATGCGTGGTGGATTTTCTTCAGATCTCAAACAATTGCGAGAACAACTGATTCGCTTCTCTGCAATGATTGAGTTGGAATTGGATTTTTCTCAGGAAGATGTAGAGTTTGCAGACAGAAAAGAATTGAAAGCACTCATTGCAGAACTCCATCATTCTACACAACAACTCATTCGATCATTCTCATTAGGGAATGTAATACGTAATGGTGTGCAAGTGGCCATCATCGGCAAACCCAATGCAGGAAAATCCACTTTGCTCAATGCATTGCTCAATGAAAACAGAGCCATTGTTAGTGATATAGCAGGAACAACACGCGATACCATTGAAGAAGTGATCAATATCAATGGCATTCTATTTCGTTTGGTAGATACTGCAGGTATCAGAGAGCATACAATGGATGTGATCGAACAAATTGGTGTAGAGAAAAGTCTGGAGAAAATGAATGCTTCAGATATTGTATTGTATCTCTTTGACATCAATAATACAGCAGTAGAAGAACTGCAAGTCTTTGAACAAAGCCTCAAAGACAAACATATTCAATACTTGCTGGTGGCTAATAAGATCGATACAGCTGCGGTTAGTAAGGTGAACGCCATCACCCATCTGCCATCTGCCATATTCATCTCTGCAAAATCTATGACGGGCATCGATATTCTCAAGCAAGCCCTCACGCAAAAAGCCATTAGTGGTGATGTAAATGCTGAAGCAACCATTGTTACCAATGCACGCCACCATGATGCTTTATTGAAACTATCCCAATCACTCGAAGAAGTGCAATCCGGAATAGATAACCAAATACCCGGTGATCTGCTGGCATTGGATATCCGCCAATGTTTACATTATCTCGGACTCATCACCGGAGAGATTACCAATGAAGATCAGTTGGATTTTATATTTAGTAAGTTTTGTATTGGGAAATAACAGAATCTTTATTCTTTATATCCCTCATGTAACCTAATTCCCTAAATTAGATACATGAATAACCAGCTCCAACTAACTGATATCATTGTCATTCTTGCTTATTTTATCATTGTAGTTACTTACGGTATATGGGTGTACCGGAGAAAAAAATCAACAACCGCCAGTACCAAGGATTATTTCCTAGCAGAAGGATCACTTACCTGGTGGGCCATTGGTGCATCGCTGATCGCTTCCAATATTTCTGCAGAACATTTTGTGGGGATGAGTGGAGAAGGTTTCTTCGCCGGTATTGCTGTTGCTGCTTATGAATGGATTGCGGCTGTTGCGCTTATTATTGTTGCTATTTGGTTCATTCCGGTATACCTCAAGAATAAGATTTATACCATGCCGCAATTCCTGAAACAACGCTACAATGAAACCGTTTCAGTAATCATGGCTGTATTCTGGTTGTTCCTGTACATCTTCGTAAACCTTACTTCCATTTTATACTTAGGCTCTAAAGCCATTAGTGGATTGATCGGAAATGAATTCTTTCACATCATTTTAATTGTTTTGGCATTATTTGCATTCTGTATTACCATCGGCGGAATGAAAGTGATCGGATATACTGATGTGATACAAGTGGCTGTACTGATTATTGGCGGAGGTGTAGCTGTTTATTTATCACTCGTAGCAGTGGATGAAGTGGTAAATAAAGGCAACAGTGCTATCAGCGGATTGGGTGCATTGATGAAAGAAGCACCCGATCATTTTCATATGATTTTATATAAACCCACAGCAGACAGTAGCGCTGAATATGTACAAAAATATATTGCTTTACCGGGTATCGCCATGTATTTCGCCGGACAATGGATATCCAACCTGAATTACTGGGGCTGTAATCAATACATTACACAGCGAGCATTGGGCGCAGATCTGCAAACGGCACGTAACGGAATTCTATTTGCAGGATTTATAAAAATATTTATGCCGGTGATTGTGATGCTACCCGGTATCGCTGCTTTTGTTTTGTACCAAAACGGATACTTTGATGCATCCGTTTTTGATGGTAAAAAAGATGGAGCCTATGCAGCTGTATTAAGTTTATTACCGGTTGGTATGAAAGGCTTATCTGTTGCGGCATTAACAGCAGCTATTGTGGCTTCATTGGCAGGTAAAGCGAATAGTATCTCTACCATCTTTACCTTGGATATCTACCAGAAATATTTTGATACAAAAGCAGACGAAGCCAAACTGGTGAGAATGGGTCGCATCTCCATTTTTGTTGCCATGCTCATTGCTGTATTCTGTACCTGGGAAGATCTGTTGGGTATCGGTGGAGAAGGTGGATACACTTTTATTCAAAAATATACCGGCTTTATTAGTCCGGGTGTATTTGCCATGTTCTTGCTCGGTATGTTCTGGAAAAGAACTACGGGAGCCGCTGCAGTGGCAGGCGTGTTATCCGGCTTTATTTTATCGGTGGTTTTCAATAATTATGCGCCATCTTGGTTTGGTTCTGAAACCATCTTGTATACTGCCTATATCAATGCAGCCGGTGAATACGAAATTCCTTTTATGGTGAATATGGGTTGGACTTTCTTCTTCACGGTATTGATCATGGTACTGATCAGTTTAGGTGGACCAAAAGTGAATCCGAAGGCTTTTGATATTGATCGTAGTATGTTCAAATTAAAGCCTTCCAGCATTGCTATGATCACCATGTTATTGATGATGATTATTGCTTTGTATGTAAAGTTCTGGTAGTAGGACAATGAAAAGGAAATCAGTAATTTCAGGTTATTCATTATTATCGTATGAAAAGAGCTGTATATTACTTGATGCTGGTGTATTGCTTTTCCTGCCAAGAGAAAAAATCTATGACAGAAGAAGAATTGTATCGTCCTGATATTCATTTTACTCCACCTAAAGCATGGATGAATGATCCCAATGGTATGGTGTATTACAAGGGAGTCTATCATCTTTTTTATCAGCATAATCCCGATTCGTCTGTTTGGGGACCCATGCATTGGGGACATGCTACCAGTAAAGACCTTATTGAATGGCAACATGAGCCCATTGCATTATTCCCGGATAGTATCGGAACTATTTTTTCAGGTAGTGCTGTTGTGGATAGTAACAATACAGCCGGTTTTGCAAAGCCTGGTGAAACAGCCTTAGTGGCTATCTATACCCAACATAATACAGAAGGGGAGAGAGCCGGTGGTTTAGACTTTCAAACGCAGAGCTTAGCCTACAGTGTGGATGATGGAAAAACTTGGATCAAGTATGTTGAAAACCCCGTAATCAAAAACCCGGGTATCAAAGATTTCCGTGACCCAAAAGTGATTTGGTTGGCATCCCAACAAAAATGGGTCATGTCACTTGCTGCTCAAAATAAAATATTGTTTTACTCTTCCAAAGACTTAAAAAATTGGACGGCAGAAAGTTCCTTCGGTGAAAATACAGGTGCTCATGGGGGCGTATGGGAATGTCCGGATCTTTTTCCCATGCAGTACGATGGCAAAACCATCTGGGTATTGATTGTGAATCTAAATCCTGGCGCACCTAACAAAGGTTCAGGTACACAGTATTTTCTAGGTGACTTCGACGGACATCATTTCAAACCCTTTACAAATCAAACACTATGGTTGGATTATGGTCCGGATAACTATGCAGGTGTTACTTGGTCAAATACGGGCGATCAAAAAATACTGATTGGATGGATGAGTAATTGGATGTATGCTAATCAAGTACCTACAACAGTATGGAGAAGTGCCATGACCATTCCTCGTGAATTAAAGCTGATGAAACTAGGAGAAGAATGGAGATTGACTTCACTACCCGTATCTTCTCTCCGTACATCCGCTAAAAATAGTTTTCAAAAAAATGAGGTCAATACTATTGAAAAAGTAAAAATATCAGGCCCCATGATGATTTCTTTTGAAGCAAGTGCTACAAAAGATTTTTCTATTACATGTATGAATGATGAGCAAGAAAAA
>JACVCQ010000113.1 GCA_016741945.1 Chitinophagaceae bacterium | reverse complement strand
CTTACATCCTTTGCGTTGGAGAAAAATGTATTCATTGCCACTTCTGCGGCTATTGATTTTGGGGTCGATCTCAGTCGTTCAATTGTATATGTTAATCAAGGTTATGTACAAGGGAGGGACTGGTGGTATTTACCTGGGCTTGTGATTATTGCTTTTGCAGGCTCCTATGTAGGTAAGTTGGTATTGAATAAAGTGCCTCAGGAAATATTTAGAAAAATTGTATTATTTTTTGTGTTTGCTACTGGTCTGGTAATGATCATCAAAGCATTATCAGTATAAAGTTGAGTTTTTAAATAATTGATAGTCAGTTTTTTATATAAATTTTCACCATTCTTGTTTATTTTTCGTGCATTCAATGTTGACAAATACCGGGTCGGAGAAGCAACAGAAAATAGGGGGCTTTGTATCTTACGGGTATGGAAAACACTTATTACACCTTGCAGACTTTGTACAGGATTGTAAGAGAAGAACCCCATCCCGAACATTATCTCTGTACACCTCGGGAGATGATCCTGCATTCCACATTCGGTTGGGATACCATTCATAAGCATTTACAAGCATTGGCCCAACAAGGACTAGTGATGTTACAGCAGTTAGACACTCCTCATTGTTACATTACTACCCGGGGTATTGAGACCGTAAAGTCTTCCTTGGTTGATCAGGACAACAGTGAAACGATAGGGTTATTGGTTAAAAAAGAAGCTGTATAAGAGTATCATAGCTATTACTAATAAATAAGGCCCTAATGAAGGGCCATTATTTTTTGTGCGGATGATAGGAGTCGAACCTACACGCCTCGCGGCGCCAGATCCTAAGTCTGGTGCGTCTGCCAATTTCGCCACATCCGCTTTTCCGTTGCCGGGTGGCAAAAGTAGGGGATTTACTTAGAAAATAATGGTAAAACTCGTTCCTTTATTTGGTTCACTTGTTACGGAAATGGTACCGCCTAGTTCATTGACTTGGTGCTGTACCAAGTACAACCCGATTCCTTTACTGTCGTTTTCAACTTCGGTATTACGTTGAAAGCGAAATAGCGTAGCGCCAAATTTGTCCATATCGATTCCTTTGCCATTATCGCTCACCCTTAAGCAAACACGACCGTTTTCCATGAAACTTTCTAATCGAATTTCCAGTGGTGTATCTTCACGACAATACTTAAGCGCATTGCTGATGAGATTGTATAAAATACTATGTAAATATACTTTTGCATAGTCAAAACTTGCTACCGTAAAATCTCTGTATATGACTGCATATTTTTGTTGAATCAGATGATCTAATTGCACCAGTACACTATTGGTAATAATATCAAAATCGCATGAACTAAATGGGGATTTCTGATCCAAGTGCCATTGTAATAATTTGATCAGTTCATTCAGATTATTATACAGATCATTACTCGCCTGCTTTAAATACTGAAAAGCTTGTTTACCTGATTCATCCTCTTTTTTACTTTCATATACCTGCAATAACTTCTTGATATTATTTGCGGGTCCTCTTACATCATGTGTAATAATACCTGCAAAGTCTTTTAATTGCCGGATCTTTTTTTCCAATTCATCTTGTATCTGTAATTGAAGTTTGTTTTGTTCATGCAAACTTTTATTCAGCACAATAAGTCGGGTGATATCTGTGAAAGCAGCTACTACCAGTTTTTCCTCTCCAACCTCTATCATTCTTGTATTCACGGAAAACCATTTGAGTTGCTGGTCTCCGGTGGTAACACCCATGACCACATTTTGCTGCGGCTGCTGGGTTCTATGTGTGATAACAATCGGATGACTTTCTATAGGTATTACATTCTCATCTATATCTATGGAAATCCATTTTTCACTATGGGAAGAATCACCCATTAATTCTTCTGCTGATATCACCAATAGGGAGAGAGCCTTTTTATTAAACCCTACAATTTTGCCTTGCGCATTTTGTACAACAACTCCTTCTTCTAAAGTATCAATGACCGCATTCAGGAATTGATGATCTTTGGAGTATTGCAGGGTTATATCGTACATGGTTATGGGGGATAACGGTACAATAGTATTTATTCTCTTATCAATGCCACTTAAAATGAAATTAAAACCGGTTAGAGACCAATCAATGACGCTAAGCAAACGTTTGCGTCATTTTGTTGGTATGGCTTCTAAAATTTTTTTGATGACTCCATCTTGTGCTCTTCCATCAATCCAACGAATCACTGCTACCAGTTCATGTTCAGGATCAACATAGATGAGATTATTGCCATTGCCTACATGTGTAAAAGCAGTGGCAGGTGCACTGGGTAAGAATTTACGATCGGTATTCAAAAACCAATTCATATAACCATAATCGTTTTTCGGAATTGTAGGAGTCAATGATTGCCTGATCCATTCTTCACTCAATAATTGTTGGCCATTCCATTTCCCCCGATTCAGTGTTAGCCAGCCAAAACGTGCCATATCATAAGCATTGATGAACATACCGCCACCCCAATGTCCACCACCGCTTACGGATTGAACAGGCAGTCCATCCAAAACAATCCATGCATTTCTATAGCCCGTCCACCGCCATGTATTGGATGCGCCAATCGGATCCATAATGGTTTGCTTGAGCACTTGTGGTAATGGCTTTCTCCAAACACTGGTTGCTGCCAATGCCAATACATTTACCCTTACATCATTGTATTCATAAATGGTGCCGGGTTTATTGCGTGGTCTGTTCAACCATTTATTCGCATCTGCGTCTGGTCTGTCTGCCCAATCCGGTTTACCCCAAAGTGTTCCTTCCCAGTCACTGGTTTGTCTGAGTAGATCATTCCAGGTGATTGTACGATTATGTGGTGATGCAAACGGAAACAAAAGTTGGGGTGTGCCAATTTCTTCTGCGGCTCTGTTGGTCGGTGCTTTTGGATTGTACCATTCAATGGGTGGAATATAGGGTGCTACTGTGTCGTTTACATTCCTGATCAATCCCTGATCTACCGCAACACCCACCACTGCAGATAAAAAACTTTTGGTAACACTATGTGTCATATCACAACGTAGCGGTTCACCCCATTGAGCTACGATATAGCCTTTATAAATGATGAGTCCTGTTGCTTCTCCACGATCTGCAAATGGACCAATCCCTTCTCCAAAAGGTTCTTTACCAAAAGTTCGGTAATGATTGATTTCCATACTGCGTGGATTCTTCGACTCACCGACTTTAGCCAATGCAATCGCTTCTTCTAATACTGCTGTATTCAATCCCATTGCTGATGGCGATCGTTGCTCCCAAACACCGGCTGCAGGAAAATAAGTAGCTGATCTTTGTTGCGCAAACAGCAAAGAAGGAAACACTACCAACAAGAAAAAGCTTAGTAAACGTTGTGATTTCATGTTACTAAGGTAGGGAATAGTCCATGGTCGATGGTCCATAGCAGTTTTTTTACCATGGACTATGGACTATCGACTATAAACTATATACCAACTTATCTCTGCCCCGCATAACGCCTGCTATCGCCGCCTCTGAAAGATCTGCGTTGTGTGTGGTTTCGTTGAGGTGGTGGTTGTTTGGAAACAGGTTTGAAATGGGTCAGTGTAATATTGCTCATCGCATAAGGATGCTCTATAATAATCGGTATTTGAATACCAATTAATTTTTGGATATCCCTAAGGTTGATCTTATCCTCTGTATCACAAAAAGCAATGGCAATTCCGGAAGCACCTGCTCGTCCGGTTCTTCCGATACGATGAACATAAGTTTCCGGTACATCAGGCAATTCATAATTGATAACATGTGATAATTGTTCTACATCAATTCCACGTGCAGCAATATCTGTGGCTACTAATACACGAAGTGTTCCGTTTTTAAAATCATTCAAGGCGCGTTGACGGGCATTTTGTGATTTGTTACCATGAATAGCAGCAGCACCAATACCAGATTTCACCAGATCTTTTACCACTTTGTCAGCACCATGTTTGGTTCTGGTAAAAACCAATACGGTTTTGATATCCTGATCAGCTAGTATGTGATGCAGTAATGCTCGCTTATCTTGTTTCTCAACAAAATAAACAGACTGTTCAATTTTTTCAACGGTAGAAGAAACGGGTGTTACCTCTACTTTTTTGGGTTGGTGTAAAATACTATTAGCGAGTCCGGCTATTTCCGGAGGCATGGTGGCAGAGAAAAACAGGGTTTGTCTTTTAGGCGGCAATTTGGTGATTACTCTTTTCACATCGTGAATAAAGCCCATATCCAACATTCTGTCGGCCTCATCCAATACAAAAAACTGTAAGTGTTGCAAACTCACATAGCCCTGTTGCATCAGATCCAATAAACGACCCGGCGTAGCGATCAATATATCAACACCTCTTCTTAATGCCTGGGTTTGGGGTACTTGTGATACACCACCAAATATAACAGCATGAGAAAGCCCGGTATGTCTGCCATAAGCAGCGATGCTTTCATCAATTTGAATGGCTAGTTCTCTGGTTGGGGTCAATATCAATGCTTTGATACCTCTTTGGGAATTCTTCTGCTGATAGAGTAACTGTAACAATGGAATAGAAAAGGCAGCAGTCTTCCCGGTTCCTGTTTGCGCACAACCTAGTAGGTAATCTCCTGCTAATACAATAGGAATCGCTTGTTGCTGGATGGGTGTAGGAGTTGTGTAACCTTCTGTCTGAAGCGCACGTAAAATCGGCTCAATCAGATTCAATGAATCAAATGTCAATGGAATAAATTTTATGTAAAAACACAACTGAATTCGCTCAGCTGTTATATAACCTTCCTACCTGTAGATGCTAAAAGCGACCTGTAAAAGACTGATGAACTTTGTCACGGAAGGAAATCGAGTCGTGTAGAGAGAATATATCAATAATGTAAAGGTAAGGGAAAAAACTCAAAACTCAAAAGTCAAAAAACCTCTACAGTCGATTGTAAATAGATGATTAACGATCTACATAACACTGCTATTGGAGGAAAATAAGCTGTAGCTATGAGCCACGATCTGCGAGCCTTGAATGGCGATCATTGTAGACCTATTACGATTCATTTTATCAATAGTAGGGCTTATGAATGGTACTTTCTCTTATATTCATCAAAAGCAGCACTTAGCATCTCCAAAACAGGCTATTCGATCCTTCATTCCATTGATAAAAGCTCATGGTTCATGGCTTAGAGCTCTTAGCTCATAACATTTTTTTACCGGACAACACTCCTCTCCAAAACACCCTGATACAAGACCCGATCACCTGATTACCTGATTGCCCGATGACCCCATTACCTGATCCTCAACTTCCCTTATTTTTGCAAAGATGAACCCGATAAAGCAACTCTTTTTACTGATACTCTCCTTATTATTTCAGGTAATAGTGGTTGCACAGAATGATACATTTATACGCGATAGCCCACCTCAACAAAGGGTTCGTTCAGAAGAGGGCAGACCAACTCCAAATACACAAGTACAATCAGACTCATTATCTAGGGATAGTCGTTTAATAGATACCGCTTCGCTCTTGATAGATTCGGTGGGTATGGATAGTATACAAACATCTATTCCGGTGATACCCTTGCATAAAAAGGATACAAGCACGTATGCTAAATACCTGATACACCCTTATCTGCCTTTAACCCAAAAACCCATGTTCATGATCTCGAATTTTAGAGAAAGAAGAACATTGGATGATCTCTTTTATTTGTTAATGGGTGTATTATTATTATTGGCTTTTATACGATCTGTTTTCCCACGTTATTTTAAGAACTTATTTATATTGTTTTTTCAAACATCACTCAGACAAAAGCAAACACGTGATCAGTTATTACAAGATAATTTAGGGTCTGTTTTTGTAAATCTCTTATTTATTATATGTGCCAGCATTTATGGAGCATTGATTATTCGGCACAAAGAATGGCTCGATTATCCATTCTGGCATATCATTTTCTTTGGCGCTGGTCTATTATCAGTCGTTTATTTTGGAAAATTCCTCTTTTTGCGATTTGCAGGCTGGGTATTCAATTCCAGGGAAGCAGCTATGAATTACACGTTCACAGTTTTTTTGGTGAACAAAGTATTAGGGATTAGTTTGGTTCCTTTTCTCTTTTTAATGGCATTTTCAAAGCCTTCACTGCGCGAAGTGGCTTTTACGGTATCCATTGGGCTTACGGGTCTATTGTTACTTTATCGCTATGTTATATCCTTTTCAAATATTAGGAACACATTGAAAGTGAATGCTTTACATTTTTTCCTATACCTTTGTGCCGTGGAGATATTGCCACTATTGGTTTTATATAAACTGATGGCTGATTATATCGGCGGAAGGTTTTAATTTTGCAAAATCTCAGAAAGCAAGCATGGTAAAGAACGGATCCAAACAATCAGGAGCGACCAAAACCGTAAGAAAAATCCTGATCTCACAGCCTAGACCCGAAAGCGATAAATCGCCTTATTTTGATTTAGAGCGTAAGTACAAAGTAGAGTTGGTATTTCATCCCTTTATTAAGCTGGAAGGAATACCTGCCAAAGAATTCCGCAAACAGAAGATCGATATCATGCAATACTCTGCTGTGATATTCACCAGTAGAAATGCTATCGATCATTTCTTTCGTACTTGTGAAGAAATGAAAGTAACCATCGGTCAGGACACTAAGTACTTCTGTATCACTGAAGCGGTAGCACTCTACTTGCAAAAATTCATTTTGTATAGAAAGCGAAAAGTTTTTTATGGTGCTGATGGTACCAATAAAAGCATGTTTGATGTCATTAATAAGCATAAAGAGAATGAGAAGTTTCTTTATGTATGCAGTGAGAACCAGCAAGACAATGAAATTGTTACCTGGTTGAAATCCAATAACTGTGAGTTCCAGTTGGCATTTATGTATAGAACGATTAGTAATGATATCAAAGAAGTAATTGAAGGGAAAGAGTATGATGTTATTTGCTTCTTCACTCCGAGTGGTGTTAAAAGTCTCTTTGATAACTTACCTAGTTTTAAACAAAATGGTACTGTCATTGGCGCTTTTGGTAACAATACCTCCAAAGCTGTAGAAGATGCGGGATTACAATTGGAAATCAAAGTGCCATCGCCGCAAAAACCCAGTATGGTATCGGCATTGGATCAGTTTTTGGCTTCTACTGTATCTAAAAAATAACAATACGCTCACCATTTTTTTAAACCCCTTGCACGGTCAAGGGGTTTCTTATAACATACCGTATTGAATACTAAGGATTATTCTACATTCATCATTCATTATTTTCATTTATCATTCCAACAGGTCATACACATACCAATCGATTGATTCATGAAACAAGTCCAAATTTATTACAACATTGGCATAATCCGGCGAATTGGTATCCATGG
>JACVCQ010000112.1 GCA_016741945.1 Chitinophagaceae bacterium | reverse complement strand
GTACAAAGAGGTATTAACAAACTCTCGGCCAAATAAGCGAACAATATCATTAGAAGTAGCATCATTACCATCACCGGTCACCGCTTCAAAATAAGCAGGAAAAATAGTTGAAGTAATAACCAGATTATATACACTATTTGCCCAGTCATACATGGCCCAGCCATTAATGACTCTTTTGGATGCAGTAGTTTGCATGTGGAGGGTTTTGATACTTAAAGATAAGGGGAAACTGAGAGGGGGAAAAGTCTAAAGTGAGGAGTGAAAGGTGAAAAGTCAAAAGTTAAAATATTTCCTACTATGGACTATCGACCATGGACCATGTCGATAGTCCATAGTAGATAACTTTATACCTCTCTTTTCACCTTTCACTTTTGACTTTTCACTCTTCTTCACAGAACAGCAAGTATCTTCTCTTGAACTTGCTTCAGCTGATCGGGGGATAGCTTCAGTTTTTTGCGGGTAAACTGTAGATCGTCGGCAGAGTTAATGGGAATAAGATGTACATGTGCATGTGGAACTTCCAAACCTACTACACTCATCCCACAACGATTACAAGGGAATGCTTTTTCAATAGCTTTTGCAATGGGTTTCGCAAATAGCAATATTTGAGATAAATAGTTTTCATCCAGATCAAAGAAATGATCCGTTTCCTGTTTAGGAACCACAAGTACATGACCTTCTGCCAGTGGGAAAATATCTAAAAAAGCAAAAAAATGATCGTTTTCAGCAATTTTGTATGAAGGGATCTCTCCTGCAATGATCTTTGAGAAAATAGTCATAGAAAGAGGTTGATGGAAAAAGCATGTTGAAATGAAAAAATGAGTCATTTCAACATGCTTACCTGTGATTAAACAGTTATATCTTCAATTTTGAATTTGATAATTCCGGTGGGAGCTTGTACTTCTGCTACTTCACCCTTTGCTTTACCCATCAAGCCTTTACCAATAGGTGATCCTGCTGAGATCTTTCCTGCTTTTAGATCTGCTTCTTTCTCACCAACGATCTGATAAGTTACTGTTTTTTTAGTAGCCATATTGGTGATGGTTACTTTCGTAAGGATGGTTACTTTACTCGTATCAATATCACTAGTATCAATAATCTTAGCATTGGCAATAGCACCTTCGAGCTGTTTAATTTTAGCTTCTAGCATACCCTGCGCTTCCTTGGCAGCATCATATTCTGCATTTTCTTTTAAATCACCTTTCTCACGGGCTTCCGCAATAGCTCTTGAGGCAGCAGGACGATCCACTGATTTCATTTTCTGCAACTCTTCACGCATTTTGTCAAATGTCTCCTTGGTAACATACATAGTACTCTCGCTCATACACTTTCGTTTAAAAAGGGTAAAAAAAATACAACGCCACATTTGATTGCAGCGTTGCACAGATAATCAAAAGTAAAAAAATCTTCAGAATGAACCACTGTTTTATTGTTTTTTATTCAAAATAGAACTACTTTGAATGAGCTGATTATTTTGTAGCTAATATTTTGATATTCAATAAATTATGATCGGAATACTGGTTCAACTGCTACTATCCGGGCTCCTATTGTGGTGGATAGAGAAGCAAAGCTTATCTGTTTTAGGATGGCAACCTTCACAGAAAAGATTGTTTCAGTTTGTGGCAGGGTTCTTTCTAACAATGATCCTTGCTACAACCTATCATCTTATCCATGCCATCTTAACTGGAACAGATTGGCAAAAAAATCCTGCTTTTCAATTCAGTGATCTATTCAATGGACTTTGGTGGATGTTGCGATCTGTAGTATATGAAGAGCTTATTTTCAGGGGTGCTTTGTTTTATATAGCGCTCAGAAAATTAGGCGTTACAAAAGCATTATGGCTATCTGTTATAGCGTTTGGAATATATCATTGGTTTTCTTTTGGCGCCTGGGGGCAACCCATTCAAATGATCTTTATTTTTTTAATTACTGCTGCTGCTGGCTGGATGTATAGTCATGCTTTCATCAAAACAGGATCATTATACAGTGTCATCGGACTTCATTTTGGATGGAATAGTGTAGGCAGCCTAGTTTTTTCACAAGGTTCTATTGGTAAATACATACTGATTCCTGTGAAAGATCCATTGTTTCAGCAAAACGAATGGGCATCCTTTCTTTTTATGTTTTTATACCAATTCTTGGTTCCAGCATTTATCACTTGGCTTTGGTTAAGAAAGTATGACGGAGAAAAGTACTTCAAAAAAGAAAAGAGTTAGTTACTGATACCTAACTTATCTAATACCACTTTTGACATCAGATAATAGGCTTCATGGCTATATCCTGCGATATGCGGCGTAATCACAACATTAGCTTGTAATAATAACCAATCCAAATCAGTCTTCTCCTGAAGTGTATAGGTATCCAATTTTTCATTTTCTAAAACATCTAATCCCGCCGCTTTGATCTGTTTTTCTTTTAACGCCTGAATCAATGCTTTAGTATTGGTTACTTTACCTCTACAAGTAGTAAGGAAATAAGGTTGTTTTTTTAAAGCCCTGAAGAATGATTCATTTGCATAGTGAAAAGTTTCCTCTGTTAACGGTAAATGAAGACTCACTACATCAGCATATCTTTGTATTTGCTCAAGAGAAGCTTCTTTAATATAACCTGCGCTGAAACCAGACTTATATGTATCCAGTGCTAATATGGTTACATCAAAAGCAGCAAGTAGTTTTGCGAATGCTTGTCCGGTATTGCCAAATCCAATAATACCCACTGTTTTACCAGTAAGTTCATCTGCTCTATTGGCATCCCTTATCCATTGCCCATTTTGTATTTCACGATTACTGCTATTGATCTTATTCATCAGGTTCAGTAACATCCCCAATGTATGTTCTGCTACTGCATTACGGTTACCTTCCGGACTACTCTCACAACGAATACCTTTTTGAGTAGCATAATTAACATCAATCAATTCCATTCCGCTTCCTAATCTACCAATCCATTGAAGAGAATTTGCAGCATCAATAATATGCTTGTCTATTTTCAGTCTAGTCGTTACAATTAATCCAACTGCATCAGTTATTTTTTCCTTGAGTTCATCATAACTAATCAACGGTTCATATACACAGTAATATCCTGCCTTTTCGAGTCTTTCTACAAGATAGGGATGTGCTTTTGCTGTAATAATGACTTTTGAACCTGACATGTATTTGTTCTATTGATGGCTATGACTTCATTTTATATGTAAGCGCTGCAAAATCTGCCACAGATAATTGTTCTGCACGTTTTGTAAAAATTTCTTCTTGTAAGGTTTCCGTATCAAACATCCCCTTTAACGGGTTTCTCAACATTTTTCTTCGCTGATTGAACGCCGCTTTAACCAGTACAAAAAAACTACGTTCCGATTTCATCGGCTCATAAGCAGCTCTTCTTTTCAATTTAATCACCCCGCTCATGACTTTAGGTGGCGGGTTGAATGATTCAGGAGGAACATCGAATAAATATTCTACCTCATAAAATGCCTGAATCAATACGCTCAAAATACCATAGTCTTTGCTACCTGATGCCGAAACCACTCGTGCTGCCACTTCTTTTTGAAACATACCCACCATAACCGGAACCTGTTCTTTCCATTCCAGTATGCGAAACAATATCTGTGAGGAAATGTTGTAAGGGAAATTACCCACTACTGTAAATTGATCTGTAAAGGGAGCAGGAGTATCAAGAATACTTTGATGAATAATTTTTCCTTTGATTGAAGGATAGGTCTTTTCAAGGTAAACTACTTTCTCATCGTCCAGCTCCACTGCTTTCAATGAGATATCCTGTAATCCTAGCAAATATTTTGTAAGCGCACCACCACCGGGCCCTACTTCCACCAGTTGTGTGAGCTTATCTTGCTGTAAAGCCTCAACGATACGTTCACACACCGATTCATCTTTCAAAAAGTGCTGTCCAAGCGATTTTTTGAGGGTATATTCCATTGAGGCAAAGGTAGGCAGTATTTGTACTTATAGCTTATAGGATATTGCATATTAAAAAGTACCTCACCGCTATTATGCACTTTCATTTGCCATTACCCATAAGCCATAAGCTTCAGTAAGTACTAAATGCTTAATTTTATCCTCTAAAGCTATACTGATGAGTCATGAAATGCAAAAGCCGGTGATTGGTTTCTCTTGTGGTGATTTGAATGGAATTGGGATTGAACTGATATTAAAGACACTCGGCGATCACCGTTTACTCGATTTCTGTACGCCTGTTGTATTTGCCAGTAATAAAAGCATCAATTTCTACAGAAAAAGTCTACCTGATATTAATTTTAACTATGCCAGTGGGAGAGATTTTAGCAGGTTAAATCCCAAGCAGGTAAATATTCATAATTGCTGGGAAGAAGAAGTAGCCATAACACCCGGTCAACTCAATGAAACAGGTGGAAAATATGGCCTAATCTCTCTTAAGGAAGCTGCACAAGCTTTAAAAGACGCACATATCCATGGGCTCGTTACAGCACCTATCCATAAAAAGAATATTCAATCAGCAGATTTTCATCATACCGGACATACCCCTTTTTTAAAGGAATTATTTGGTGTGAATGATGTATTGATGTTTATGGTGGCTGATAATATGCGTATTGGTTTACTGACAGAACATGTGACTGTTGCAGATGTTTCTAAACACATCACCAAAGAAAATATCATCAGTAAGTTAAAGATCATGAATACCAGTCTGCAAAAAGATTTTGGTATCGACAAACCTAAAATTGCAGTATTGGGATTGAATCCGCATGCAGGTGATGAAGGTTTAATTGGTAGTGAAGAAGAAAATATCATCAAACCGGCTATCAAAGAAGCAAAACACCAGATGCTGGTTTTTGGTCCATATAGTGCGGATGCTTTTTTTGCCAGAGGTCAACACGAAAGATTTGATGGAGTACTTGCGATGTACCATGACCAAGGATTGATTCCATTCAAATCACTTGCCGTTGGCGAGGGCGTTAATTATACTGCCGGATTAAATGCCGTAAGAACCAGTCCGGATCATGGAACAGCTTTTGATATTGCAGGCAAAGGCAAGGCTGACCATAGTTCATTTCTAGCTGCTACTTTTACATGTATTGAGATCATTCGTATGAGAATGGGTTATGCTGAAATGCGACTGAATCCATTACGCAAAATGAGTGCAAGAATGATTGCAAATGCAGTTGATGAACGTATTGAAGAAACCGAATAGCGCATGTACGAGTTATCCAATGATGAGTTCAGTATTGTGATTAGTTCCAAAGGAGCGGAATTACAAAGTATTGTTGGGAAACATACTGGCGTTGAATATATGTGGTCCGGAAATCCTGCATTCTGGGGAAAGAAAAGTCCGGTCTTATTTCCGATCGTAGGTGGTCTGAAAAATAATCGATACACTTTCAAGGGTAAGGAATATTCCATGAGTAGACATGGTTTTGCTAGGGATCGTGTATTTACCATCAGCAAACAAACAGAAGATAGTGTGACTTTCTCATTGAAATCAGATGAAGAAACGAAAGCTGTCTATCCCTTTGATTTTATATTTTCTATCAATTATCAATTGATCGATAACAAATTAATAGTGAGTTATCAGATCGAAAATATTGGAGAAGAAAGCATGTTTTGTTCAGTAGGTGCGCACCCTGCTTTTGCTGTACCCTTGATACCTGATACTAATTTTGAAGATTATTATTTAGCCTTTGAGCAAAAAGAGCATGCTCCGATCTGGCCTTTATCGAATGAAGGATTGTTATTGAATGATCCGATCATTTTTTTTCATCAGGAAGATAAAATAGTCTTACGTAAAGACCTTTTTTATGGTGATGCGCTTGTTTTTAAATCATTACAATCAAAAGCCATTTCAATTTTGTCTACGGAGCACAAACATGGCATCACTGTACGCTACGAGAACTTTCCTTTCATGGGAATTTGGAGTGCAAAGGATGCAGACTTTGTTTGTATAGAGCCATGGTGTGGTATTGCAGATGCAGCTGACAGCAATGGGGAACTGATCACGAAAGAAGGGATCCTTCAACTGTCACCTAAGACAATGATGAATAAACAATGGACACTAGAAGTCTTTTAATTATTTGAAGACAGCATCAGCGATTCCTTTATTGATCGCATAATTGGTGTATACAATTTCTACCCTGCCTTTTTTATTCTTCAATTTTTGTTCCTCGGTAAGTGGTTTTTCGTTGTCATCAAATTCAAGTGTAAGTCCTTTAGGCAATTTATAATTCTTGGTATTGAAGCTGAAAGTGACCTTATCAGGTAATCCGAAATTGGCAAATTTACCATAGGTCATTTCAATTTCATAAGTACCATTTTCTTTTGTGGTGGTCACCGCTTTTCGAACCAGTAAATTGGCTTCATCGATGTACATGGTTGTAAGTACTACATCACTATTCTCATTCACCGGCAGCATTTTCACCACTTTTGTTTTGGTTCCTGCTACCATTGCTTCCCCAGCGGCCAAAGCAACAAACTCGTCTGTTGTAACGATCGAGTTCATATTCACTGATACTCCTCCTTTTGGTAACAATGAAATACCCCCATCTTTTCTTAAACGAAACTTATTGGGTTTTTTAAAATAAATTTTCACTTTCCCTACCGGTGCTTTGATGAAAGCGACATCGGTTTTCATTCTACCATCTGCTTCATAATCGTTGACCTGATCGAGTTTGGCTTTGACTTTCATCACCAATGGGGTCATATCTTGGGCAGAGGAGGTGAAAAGTGAAAAGTGAAAAGTGAAAATGAGTATAATGAGAGTTCTCATGGTTATTGATTTAGCTTAATACATCTTTTTTTCTGAATACTACAATAGCTGCAGCCACAAATAAAATAATATGAATAAAGAGTACCAATGCCGAGTTAATGATTCTTTCAGGATATTGAATACTCCCTACAATGGCTTCATTGGTATCTGTTACCTGAATATCAAAGAATTCTTTCCATCCGATCATATGTGTTGTAAACAGATAGGGTTTTACCAAATTGAATATCGGAATATTCATGGTACTGAGGATGGTAAAGAAGATGATCACACTCATCGTAGCAACTATAGGGCCTATTGAATTTTCTGCAAAGACAGATAAGAAAAAACCAAGTGCGGCAACGGTTGTCATAGCGAGTGCTGCAAATCCAAAAGCACCTACATATCGCCAGAAAACATCATTTTCTTTTAATAGTACGACATAACTACTTTTCATCAAAAACATATCATCAGTTCCAAATATCCACATACTTACGAATAATGCCAGAAAGGCTAACCATACCAATAATAGCAAAGTGTAAAAAGTGCAAGAAATGAACTAATCCACACATAACTGTGATCACCTATATGCATTAGAGAGAA
>JACVCQ010000111.1 GCA_016741945.1 Chitinophagaceae bacterium | reverse complement strand
AAGGGAATGTTATTTTGGTGTTGGACGATACTGTAGTGTTAGCAGAGAACTCCAAAAAATGTTTGAAGAAAACTATCGCGGTACTTTACAGGAAGTAGCAGATCATTTTCGTACTAAGACAGTCAAGGGAGAAATTGTAATCATTATAGCAGGTAAAGCTGATTAATACCAAACTGTAGTTTCTTCTAATTTTTTTCTTTTTAAATCAGGAACCCAACACTCTTTAGCCGGATATCCAACAGGAATCAATAAATAAGGCTTTTCATTTTCAGGTCTCTTTAGTAATTGTGTTAAGAAATTCATTGGCGATGGAGTATGCGTAATTGCTGCTAAACCTGCATGATGGATGGCTGTTAATAACATTCCACAAGCGATACCACAGCTTTCTGTTACATAATAGTTTTGCTTTTTCTTTCCTGTATCCGTGAATTCATAACTTCTTCTGAATACTACAATTAGAAAGGGCGCTATTTCCAAAAAAGGTTTTTGCCAATCTGTTTGCAATGGTGCAAGATCTTCTAACCATTCTTCACCCATTCTTTTTGCATAGCTCTCTTTTTCTTCAGCTTCTGCTGCCTGTCTGATGGCTGTTTTAATGGAAGGAGTGTTTACAACACAAAATGTCCATGGCTGTTTATGAGCGCCTGAAGGTGCCGTAGAAGCGCTTAAAAGAATATTTTCTATCACTTTATTAGGTACGGGTTTGTCTGAAAATTCACGGATACTGCGACGTGTATTCATCCATTCATAAAAATCTGATGACCGTTGCAGCGTTTCTGATTCTGTATATATTTCTTTACGATATGAGATAAAAGGATGACCATTAATCATTCGTTGTTCTTTCATACCTCTTTTTTTCTGAAATTAGCATATTAAACCGATTAGCACGACATGAAAAAATCATTAGTACAATTTTTCCTTCTGTCAACTGTCATTTGTCATCTGTCAACCATTACCTCTGCACAATCAGACCGATGGCAGCAGAAGATTAAATACCAGATCAATGTAAACATAGATGTAAATACCAACCGGTTTACTGGAACAGAAAAAATTGATTATTGGAATAATTCTCCGGATACTTTAACCAGGGTTTTCTTTCATTTATATTGGAATGCTTTTCAACCCAATAGCAGCATGGATGTTCGCAGTCGTGAACTTGGTAAAACGGTTTTGCGCGAACCTTCGAGAGCAAGTGATGGATTGGATTGGGATGCCAGAGTAAAAGACAGAATCAGTAAACTGACTCCAGAGCAAATTGGATTTCAGCGAGTAGCATCTGTTAAAGTTAATGGTGTAACTCAAGCGTTAAAAGAACATGAAACCATTTTGGAAGTGGTATTGGTAAAACCCATCATGCCCAAATCTAAAATTCAAATGGATGTTCAATTTGAAGCACAAGTGCCCTTACAAATACGTAGAAGTGGAAGAGATAATGCCGAAGGGGTTCGCTATAGTATGAGTCAGTGGTATCCTAAATTGGTAGAGTATGATTACCAAGGTTGGAATGCCAATCCCTATATTGCTCGTGAATTTTATGGTGTATGGGGAGATTTTGATGTTAATATCACCATCGATAAAAACTATTTTGTTACAGCAGGCGGCGATTTAATCAATGCCAATGAAATTGGACGTGGTTATGAAACAGCAGGAACGAAGACTGTAACTCCTGCGGGAAATACCGTTACCTGGAAATGGCAAGCCTATAACGTACATGATTTTATGTGGGCTGCTGATCCTAAATATAAAATGATTACAAAAGCAGCCCCTAACGGACCATTACTTCGCGTTGTGTATAAGGGGACGGATTCTGCTACTGCTATCAACGATGCTCGTTGGCAACGTGTCTTAGATACTGCGGTGATCGCATATCCAATTATTGCCCAAACTTTTGGTCCTTACCCTTATAAAACCTATACTTTCGTACAAGGTGGAGATGGTGGAATGGAATATCCAATGGCAACACTGATGAAAAATGCCAGTATCGGTACTGCTATACATGAGTGGATGCACAGTTGGTATCAAATGATGATGGGTACCAATGAAGCTTTATATCCTTGGATGGATGAAGGTTTTACAGATTATGCTACATCAAGGGTAATGGCGGAAATCAAGGGTAACAAAGGCTTTGCTGCTGAAGGTTCTTATCGTAGTTATTTCAATTTAGCTAAAAGTGGATTTGAAGAACCGGCAAGTACACATGCCGATCATTATAATACCAATTTTGCTTATGGTGCAGCATCTTATAGCAAAGGCGCTGTATTTATGGAGCAATTGGGATATATCGTAGGTGCAAAAGTTCGTGACCAAATTTTATTAGACTATTATTATCAATGGCGTTTCAAACATCCCAATCCCAATGATTTCATTCGTGTAGCAGAAAAAAGAAGCGGAATGGAATTGGATTGGTACAAAGAATATTTTATCAACTCTACCAAAACCATTGATTATGCAGTTGGCGATATCAATGTGGTAGAAGGAAAAGCAACACTGACTATGAGACGTATAGGTAAAATGCCCATGCCGTTGGATGTATTGGTAACCTATAAAGATGGTAAACAGGAAATGCACAATATTCCCCTTGATCTGATGTATGGAACAAAACCAGCCGAAGATGCTACGGAGCGAATTGTAGAAAAACCATGGCGCTGGACGCATCCCGAATACAAATTCACGATCAGCAGAGGTATACAAGAAATTAAATCCATCGAGATCGACCCATCCATGCGATTAGCCGATATCAATCGAAACAACAATAAACTGGTAATACCCGATTAATAAAAAAAGGAGGTTGTATCAAAAATCTGATACAGCCTCCTTTTTTATACTATATGCCATGGACCATAAGCCATGAACAATAAGCTATCTTTCAATACTCCATCTTTCGCAGACTTGGAGCCTTAAACCATGTAGTAACTACGACAAGTAAGGTCATACATCCACCGAAAACTACAGAAGGAACAACTCCTAACAATTTCGCTGCAACACCACTTTCAAATTGTCCCAATTCATTACTGCTATTGATGAACATAGAGTTCACACTCATCACCCTTCCGCGCATTTGGTCTGGCGTTTTCAGTTGAACAATGGTTCCTCGAATAATCATACTGATACCGTCTAACATGCCGCTTAACAATAAAACAGCGAAAGACAACCAGAATAATCTTGAGAAAGCAAATATGATGATGCAGATACCAAAACCGGCTACTGCTAATAACAATTTCTTGCCTTGTTGTTTTTTTAGAGGGAATACCGTCAATAAAATTACAATGAGGATAGAGCCTATATCGGAGGCCGCATTCAACCAGCCAAATCCAATAGGGCCAGTTTTGAGAATGTCTTTGGCAAAAACCGGAATCATAGCTACTGCACCGCCAAATAAAACAGCGAATAGGTCAAGACTTAATGCGCCTAATAATTCTTTCGTTTTAAAAACAAAACTTAATCCCTCTTTTACACTGTCTAAAGTTTTTTTCTCACCACGTTCGTTGAGTGAAGGTTTGGGCTTGATCTGAAACATGAACAGAAAACCAATAGATACCAACGAACAGATCACTGCAAGTGAACCTGTATTTCCCAATAAGGCGATTAAGAAACCTACTGTTGCATGACCGGTTACAGAAGCAGAAAGCCAGATCCCTTGATTCCAGGTAGTGGCATTTTGGAGTAGCTCACGAGGTACAATGGATGCCACCATGGTACCAAAAGTAGGTCCCGTAAATGCACGAATGATACCTGTAAAAAATATGATGATATAAATCGAAAAAGCGATCCAGTGCTTACTCAATTGTGCTGTTGTGTAGGAGGTAGATAATAACAATAAAAATAATGCACAAACAAAGTATAGCGTAACTCCTTTCAGTAATAACTTTCTTTTTTCACTGATATCAATAACATGTCCGGCATACAAAGATAGTGACACAGCAGGAATGACTTCTGAAAGGCCAATCAAACCAATGGCAAAAGGGTCATTGGTAAGTTCATAGATCCACCAGCCCACCAGTGTTCCCATCATCCGTAATCCCATGATGAAAAGAAATCTCCCCATCATCAGGTTTCGGTACTCAGGAATTCGCATGGCTGCGAATGGATCATATACTGGTTTATCCATGTACTGATTTTATACTTTCTTAGGGTAAGCTGAAATAATGTTGTCCACCATCATAATCTTTTTCCAGCGCATCCAAAACAATGTCTAGATGTTTTTCATTCCCTAGAAAATCTGCGTTGCTGGCATCAATAAAGATGGTTTTAATATTGTGTTGTTTGATATAGCTGGTATAAGTCTCTTGTATATTGAATAAATATTCATCCGGAATCGACTGCTCATATTCACGGTTTCGTTTTCTAATATTCTGTTGTAGTTTATTAACAGGTGCATGCAGGTAGATCAAAATATCAGGAAATACCAATTGTTGATGAATGATGTCAAACAATTTTTGATACAACCTAAATTCTTCTTCAGGTAAATTGACTTTAGCGAATAACAAACATTTCGTAAACAGATAATCTGAGACGGTTACATGTTGAAACATGTCTTTGGTATGTAACATATCTTTCAACTGTTTGTAACGCTCAGCCATGAAAAAGAGCTCTAAAGGAAAAGCATATTGTTGAGGGTTATCATAAAATTTGGGGAGAAAAGGGTTATCGGCAAATTCTTCTAGAATTAACCTGGCATTTAATTTTTTTGATAATAAATGAGCCAATGTTGTTTTTCCAGCACCGATATTTCCTTCTACTGTGATGTATTGATACTTCATATCCGATAGCAATAGCATTCAAAATTAACCGTGCAATTGTAGTGAAACCTTATTTTTTTTGCACATTTAAAATATCCGGACAAATTTGAAGTAGTTCCAACACTGATTTTTTTTCAACCGGATGCATAAGTTGTGGCGCAATTTCAGCTAATGGCAACAGTGCAAATTTGCGCAAGGTAAGTGCCGGGTGGGGTATGGTTACTAATGTAGAAGTTTGTATCAAGTCATTGATCAATAAAATATCAAGGTCAATAATCCGAGGCCCCATTTTAATGGTTCTAACACGTCCCATCAGACTTTCAATATCGAGCAGTATTTGCATTAGTGCATCCGGTGATAGGTCTGTTTCTACTTGTAAAGCCTGATTCAAAAAAGCCGGCTGGTCTGTTTTACCCCAGGCTTCTGTTTCATAAATGGAAGAGTGGGCAACTATTTTCCCACATTTTTGTTGAATGAAATCAGCTGCTTGCCGCAGATTATTCAATCGGTTACCCATATTACCGCCTGTCAGCAAATACGCTGTATTCATAAATTGGAGATATTTACAGCTTCAAATATCTTTAAATTCACAAAGTCGCACAGGATTATTTCATTGAGATGAGATAGGTATCTGTGGACATTTATTAAACAATGGTATTATGCGTAATTTTTTCAAAATATTTTTTGCTTCGATACTGGCATTGATTGTATTTACAGTCCTTGGCCTTTTTTTATTGATCGGGTTTATTTCAAGTGCGGCAACTCCTGAAGTGCCGGTAGTGGGATCGAAAGCCGTGTTGGTACTTGATTTGTCTATTAATTTTAAAGAGCAAGCCCAAGAAAATCCATTCGGGACTTTTATTGCTAATGTAGAAGCTGAAGTTCCTTCATTGTTTGATGTAGTAAGATTATTGGACGAAGCCAAATCGGATTCATCGGTAAAAGGTTTATACATTTTAGCAACTGATAATGCAAATGGTTTTTCTTCCAGTGAAGAGTTGCGAAAAGCTGTCTTGAATTTTAAAAAATCCGGGAAGTTTGTTTTGGCCTATGGCGAAACAATGACTCAAAAAGCCTACTATGTGGCCAACGCCGCAGAAAGAGTATATGTGCATCCACAGGGCGGATTGGAGTGGTCTGGTTTTTCTTCTAATCTCTTTTTTCTGAAAGGGATGCTGGATAAGCTACAAATTGAACCACAAATATTTTATGCAGGGAAATTTAAGAGTGCTACTGAGCCACTGAGAGAAACCAAAATGACAGAAGCCAATCGCTTACAAACCGCAGTGTGGTTGGGTGATCTGTATGCTTCTTTTTTGCGTTCCACTGCTACATCCAGAAATATTGATTCAGCTACATTGCATCAATTGGCCATGAATGGCAATATTCAAACAGCAGTTGATGCGTTACAATATAAACTGGTAGATGGATTGAAATATGATGATGAAGTAAAAGGCGAAATGCTCAAATGGTTAAAAAAAGATTACAAGTCGTCTATCAATTTTGTGACCATCAATGAATATGCAAAAGCAACATCACTTGATAACTATGGCAGTGGAGGTAAAATAGCAGTGGTATATGCACAAGGCGATATTGTTAGTGGGGAAGGGGATGACGAACAAGTAGGCAGCGATGTTTTCAAAAATGTATTGCGCAAAGCGCGGTTGGATAAAGATGTAAAAGCCATCGTACTTCGTGTGAATTCCCCCGGTGGAAGTGCATTGGCTAGTGATGTGATTTGGCGTGAAATTTCTTTGGCTAAACAAGTGAAACCTATTGTAGTCAGTATGGGGGATGTGGCGGCTTCCGGTGGTTATTACATTGCCTGTAATGCCAATGCTGTTTTCGCCAATGAAACAACCATTACAGGCTCTATCGGGGTATTCAGTATTGTTCCCAACTTTGAATCTTTCCTAAAAAATAAATTGGGTATTACCACAGATCGAGTACGTACAGCCCCTTTTGCGGATATGGGAGCAGGTGATCGTCCTCTGACTGCGTCTGAAAAAAGATTTTTTCAATCAGCCACCGATTCTATTTATTATACATTTAAAAGTAGGGTATCTGAGGGTCGCAATAGAAGCATGGAACATGTAGATAGTATTGCTCAGGGGAGAGTATGGACAGGTTCAAGAGCCATACAAATTGGGTTGGTCGATAAAATTGGAACCTTACAGGATGCGATTGAATATGCAGCTGATTTGGCTAAAGTAGATGACTATCGGATCAGAGAATATCCGGAGAAAAAAGATTTGTTTCAACAAATCATGGGCAACTATAAAAAATCCATCAAATCATCTTTAATCAGTGAGGAAATTGGTTTAGAGCAATGGAATTTCTTGAAGCAGTTAAAGCAGGTGAAACAAATGGTGGGGGAACCTCAAACAAGAATGCCTTATTTTCTAACGGTTCACTAAAGGGAATAGTCGCTCATCAAAATAAAAATCACGCACTTCCTTCATGCGTATTTTAGAATAATCTTTGTGTAAAGGGTTCAATAAAAAATTGGATTCTTGCGGAATGATGGCAGATGGACACTCAATCACCAATGCTTTTTTCTCTTGCAGTATCTCAGTGCCCATCCATTGGGTAT
>JACVCQ010000110.1 GCA_016741945.1 Chitinophagaceae bacterium | reverse complement strand
GGTGTTGGTAAACTCTGGTTCCGGACAACCGGGTACCAGTCCTGCTATCCGTATCCGTGGTACTCAATCCATTCAAGGAGCAGGAGCACAGCCAACTTATATTATTGATGGGGTTCCAACACCTGCATCTGATTTCGCAACGCTTAACCCTAACGATTTCGAGTCACTAACAGTGTTGAAAGATGCGAATGCAGCTGCTTTGTATGGTGCTCGTGGTGGTACCGGTGTTATCGTTATTACTACTAAGAGTGGTAAAGCGGGAGTAACCAATTTTCAGTACCGTACGCAGGTAGGTTTTACACAACGCCCAAGCTTTGAGCGTATGAACCTTATGAATACACGTGAAATGCTTGCTTACGAAGAGCGTGAAAGAATCACAAACTCTGTGGGTTGGACATACTCTGCATTGAACCCTGTTAACTTAGGTGGTATCAGCGATGCTCGCGAAAAACAAATTTTAGACAGTATCAGAAATATTGATATTGATTACGCAAACATTTTCTATCGTCAAGGTATTACCCAGTCTCATGAATTGAATATGTCTGGCGGTACTGAAAGACTCAGATTCTTCCTTTCAGGTTCTTATTTTGATCAGGAAGGTATTGACTTAGGATCAGGTTTGAAGCGTTACACAACTCGTTTCAATGTTGATCATACTTCTGATAAACTTACAGTTGGATTAAGATCTACCATCGGTTTTTCTAAAGGAAGATATTCTGAGGGTGAGCAGTTGGGTAACAGCCCATTGAATCCATTCCAGATGACTTACCGTGCTAAGACTTATGAAAATCCATACAATCCGGATGGTTCATTGCGCTTTGGTGCTTCAACCAGTTTGGCATTACGTCAGGTTGCCAACCTTTTAGAGCGTATTCAGAATAGTTCTTTAACACGCAACCAGCTTAAAATAAATGGCGGATTGAATATTGGTTATAAAATCCTTCCTACACTTACATTCCGTAATGTATTTGGTGTGGATGTTTCCAGTGATCAATCATCTCGTTATATCAATGCAAATTCTTTTGCAGGATCCAACCAACAATTCCAGCGTGGTTTGGGTGCTGAAGGTTACAGAATTACTTCTAACTTCATTAATACCAGCAGCTTAACTTTTGCTAAACGTTTTGCAAACATCCATGAAGTAGAAGTTGCAGGTTATTTTGAAGGTATCAGAGGATACAATAAAACATTAGGTTTTACTGCGTTTAACCTAGACCCACGTTTAACGGAAACTGTTGTGGGTGCAGGTGCATTGCCGGTAGGGGTTGGTCAAACTACTTATCCTCAGAACGTTGGTGCTGCAAAGAGTAGTTATGGTATTAGATCTTTCTTTGCACTTGTTAAGTACAATTTCAATAATAAGTACACTTTCAATGCAAACGTTAGACAAGATGGAACTTCTTTGATTGCCAATGATGCTAACAAGACCATTACAACTTGGTCTGCAGGTTTAACATGGAATGCGATTCAGGAAAGTTTCATTGAGAAGTTAAACTTCTTGAGCGACCTGAAAGTTCGTGCTTCTTATGGTTTGGTTCCTAATATTGGTTCTATTGGAACCGGTAGTTTCGGAAACACAGTAAGCTTTGGTGGTATTCCTAACTATTTAGGACCTCAGTTGCCATCGTTTGGTAATGCTACTTATGCTGGTTCTACCATCGTAGGTCAGGCTCCAAGTACGCCGGGTAACCCTAATCTTCAGATTGAGTATATCCAAAAAACCAATATCGGTATCGACTTTGCAGTTTGGAAGAACCGTGCTAAGTTCTCAGTTGATTATTATATCAACAAGACCATCGACATGTTCGTAAATCAGCCATTGTCTGGTACCACCGGTTTTGGTTCATTGAATATCAATGCGGGTAGTATGTCAAACAAAGGTTTCGACTTACAAGCCAATGTTGATGTTGTTAAGAACAAAGATTTCGGTGTAAACATTAACTGGAACCACTCCATCAATACCAATAAAATTGAAGACCTGGGTTTGGTGAATGAGTATTTCTTAGGAACCTTTGTTATTCGTAAAGGCATACCCTATGGTACACACTTTACGTATAATTATTTAGGAGCTGATCCTGCTACAGGACGCCCTACGTATGAAACAGCAGATGGTAAAACAACTACTAATCTGGCTCAAGCCGGTCGTTTTGCTAAGTTTGGTAATTTCTTACCTAAACACCAAGGTGGTGCGAACTTAGAAATTCGTTACAAAGCGTTCACTGTTTCTGCATTATTTAGTTATCAGTTTGATGTTGTTAGAAATAACAATATCCGCAGCTGGATTACTCGTGGTATTCCAGGTTATCAAGCTGCTGTTCGTGGCTCTATAGAATTGATTGATGGTCAGTGGCAGAAGCCGGGTGATATTAAGCCTATTCAATCATCTGCGTTTGATAGAGATTTCACATCTGCAGATTTAGAAGATGCTAAGTTTGTACGTTTCAGAAACCTCAACATTTCTTATGCGATTCCTGCTATCAAGCTGCCTAATGGAAATAACCTGATTAAAGGTGCTCGTTTCTATATTCAAGGTCAGAACTTGGCTATCTGGAGCCCATGGAGAGGTTTGGATCCTGAAGATGATAACAATATCAGCTTGAATGAATATCCTAATCCAAAAATGTTTGTAGTTGGTTTAGATATTAACTTCTAAGTCAAGGAAACAATCAATTCTGAATCTATAAATCAATAAAGATGAAAAAAATTAAAATATTGATTTTTTCGACCATGTTGGTCTCTCTTTTTTCTTGCAAAAAATTGCTGAATATTAAAGAGACAGACCTCATCGCCGGAGAAATTGCCTTGAAAACCGTTGAAAACAATGAGCAAGGTGTGATAGGTGCTTATGCAGGGATGAACATTGAAATGGGGATTCTTTGGAATGCTGTAGTGTCTGATGAAGTAGTTTCTGCTGACTTCTATAATGCTGCTACTGTTCATGAATGGCAATACAGTTCAACTGATATCTCTATTAGGGATAACTTTACAGCATTCCCACTGTACTATAGAGTAATTGATCGTTGCAACCGTGTATTACAAGCCCTTCCAACAGCTACTGCTTCAAGAGGAGCTTCTGATGAAGCTATACGCAATAGAGTAAGAGGAGAGGCTTTATTCTTAAGAGCTTTCTGTCATTTTGAGTTATACCGCTATTATAGCAATAGTGCAGTAGGAACTGATTTGGCATTGGCTTACATGGAAACTCCTTCTCTCATACCTCAAGCTCGTATCACTGTTGCCCCTTATTTCCAGAAGCTAAAGGCAGATCTTACAGCTGCTAAACCTTTGTTACCAACAGCGCTGACGGATATATACAGAGCTACTCAGCCTGCTGTATCAGCTTTACAAGCAAGAGTTGCATTGTATTTAAGAGAGTGGAATGATGCTATAACTTTCAGCACGGAATATATCAATGCTATTCCTTTAGCTGCGCGTGCGAATTTTACAGGTATCTGGACTGATGCTAACAACAATGAATTGGCATTCAAATTAAGCCGTACTGCTTCAGTGGGTGGTCGTATCGGTTCTTTATTCCGTGGTACTTCTGCTAATGCAAGTAATATTGGAACTGTAACTTGGACTGTTTCTCAAAAACTTTGGGATGCTTATGATCAGGCAAACGACATCCGTTTTACTGCTTATTACAAGAATGAACCTTTGTTAGCCGGCGGGGCAAGAAAATACACCCGATTAATCAGAAAGTATGAAGGTACTGCTTATGGTACAGCTACAGAAAACGTTGCGGATGCAAAAGTGTTCCGTACCGGTGAAATGATGCTGATTCGTGCAGAAGCTCGTGCAGAAAACAACGATTTGGTTGGTGCTGCTGCTGATTTGAATGCATTACGTACCGCTCGTATCAATGGTTATACTCCTGTAATTCTTGCTTCAAGAGATGCAGCTATCGCACAAATCATGGAAGAAAGATTTAAAGAGTTACCTTATGAAGGTCACCGTTTCTTTGACG
Source organism: Chitinophagaceae bacterium (assembly GCA_016741945.1). GTDB lineage: Bacteria > Bacteroidota > Bacteroidia > Chitinophagales > Chitinophagaceae > Sediminibacterium. The sequence continues at coordinate 3,386 of JACVCQ010000110.1, read as the reverse complement.
CAAGAAGAAGAAATCTGGCAATCACTCGTTTAACAGTTGATTTACCACAGCCCAATGCACCAACATCATTGGCCGCGGGTAATTTCAGATTCTTGTTACCGATTCCAAACACTGAGATTCAAGCAAATCCTTTGATTCAGCAGAATCCTGGTTATACCAACTAATTCTCATCGATTAGTGTATATACAAAGAGGTCAGCTCATTTGAGCTGACCTCTTTCTTTGTAGCCATGTAGTCTTCAGTTTTATTATAAATGTTTGATGGGGCGCGTTCTATACTTTTAAAATCAACTCTATAGTAGGATATAAAAAAGCCCATGAATATTTATTCACGGGCTTTTTATCTGTTGTTCTCAGTTGATTATTGAATGACTTCAGCTAATTTCTTCTCTAAAGCTTCACCTCTCAAATCTGTTGCAATGATCTTACCGGTTGGATCAAGTAGCACATTAAATGGAATGCCTTCAATTTTATACATCGGCACTACCACGCTTTCCCAATATTTTAGATCACTGATATGTTTCCAAGTTAGTTTGTCTTTTGCAATGGCTTCTAACCATGCTTCTTTATCCTGATCCAATGAAACTCCTAAAATAGTAAAATTTTTATCCTTGAATTTATTGTAGGCAGCTACCACGTTTGGATTTTCTTTTCTGCAAGGCATGCACCAACTCGCCCAAAAATCAACCAATACATATTTGCCTTTTAAACTGCTCAATGAAAACAGCTTTCCATCTGTATCGGGTAAACTGATTTCAGGGGCAGGTTGATTCAATAAGCCATTAGATGGAGGTGCTTGTGTGCTTACTGCCATTAAACTCTTGATTTTTGCCAACCCACTATGTTCTTTGAACTTATCTGCAGATGCATTGGCCAGTGCTTTGAGTTCTTCAGCTTGCATGGTACGTGAGCCCATTCCCAAAGCATAATAACGTGCAGCAGGACTTTCTGAAGTATTTACAAAATCTGAGATCAGTTTATTCATGTCTCTAAGTTGTATATCTCGCTTCGCTCTTTCTACTGTAATCAAACTATCATTCCCAGTCTGTTGCAAACTATCCAAGGCAGCGAAAGTGAGGTATAAAACAGAGTCTTTCACACGAAAGTCTTCAAAAAGTTTGTGTAAACTATTACTAGCATCAGAGCCTTCAACAGTATATGCCCTGTAATTATTAACATCAACATTCACACGGATACTTTTGCCATCATTCACCAATAAAACATCCGGTCCATTTTCAATGACCAACCTATACAATGATTCTTCTGTACCAACAGCTCTTAGTTCAAAGTTGCCATTGTCTTTTAAAGTAGTAGAGTCGAGAATGACCGGTTTTTCACCTCCGTAAGGTAATTCCTGTAAAAATATTTTTTTGGATGGGGCATTTGTGATTTTGCCACTTACTGTAAACGCTCCATACTTTTTTTCCTGGCAACTGCTCAAGAATGTAATAGCAGCCGCGATGTATAACCATGCTTTCATGTATGTATTTTTATTGATTGAGTTTTTTTTCAAGTAATGCTGTTACCAGTTTTGGATCAGCCTGTCCTTTACTTCTTTTCTTTACTTCACCTACGAATAAACCGATTAAACCTTTTTTACCTTTTTTGTAGTCAGTTACTTTATCGGGCATTGCATGGATGGCTTCATCCACCCATTTCTCCAGCATATCTCCATCATTTACCATGATTAAATTCATATCAGTGGCAAGTTGCAATGGATCGCTATCTTTTTCCAACAAAACGGGTAATAGCTTTGAAGACGCAACAGAGAAGCTAACCTTACTATTTTGTACCAATTCTATCATAACGGAAAGACTAGCAGGTGTTAACGTAAGTGCTGTAATATCCTTTTGCTCTTCGTTGAGGTATTGTCTGATAGGACCTAATATCCAGTTGGCAATGGCTTTGTATTGAGTGGTGTGCTTAGCTACTGCCTCAAAATATTTAACAGTAGCTATAGAGTCGCAAAGTTGCCCCGCATCATATTCATTCAACCCGTATGTTGTGATTAATCTTACTTCCAGTTCTGCGGGTAATTCCGGCAAGGATTGTTGAATACCAGTAATAAAAGATTCTGTCAAATGAAAAGGAGCGAGGTCGGGATCGGGAAAGTAACGATAATCATTGGCTTCTTCTTTATCCCGGATTGGGAATGTGGTATCATTAGAGGCGTCAAAGCTTCTGGTTTGCTGTTTAATAGGGTCTCTTTTTTCCAGCAACTGAATGATTCTATCAATTTCAAACTCAATCGCTTTTTTGATATTACGGATAGAGTTTAGATTTTTGACCTCTACTTTCGTACCCAATACTTTAGTTCCTCTTAATCGTACAGAGATATTAGCATCACAACGCAAATTACCTTCTTCCATATTGCCATCACAAATACCCAACCATTGTACCAGTTTCCTAATTTCGGTAACATAATGCCAGGCTTCTTCTGCGCTGTGCATATCCGGCTCAGTAACAATTTCAATCAAGGGAGTTCCGGCTCTGTTCAAATCGATACAGGTATTGTTTTCATCCAGATCATGTATGCTTTTACCAGCATCTTCTTCTAAATGAATTCTATTCAATTGTACATCTTTCCTACCGGTAGAGGTATGAATGGTTACATACCCACCTTTACAAATGGGAGTGGTATGTTGCGATATTTGATATCCTTTGGGAAGATCAGGATAGAAGTAATTCTTTCTGGCGAAATAATTATACTGTTCAATTGCACAATGACAGGCTAGTCCCATTTTGATTGCAAATTCAACTGCTTTCTGGTTTGTTTTGGGAAGTGTGCCGGGATGACCTAAAGTAATTGGACTGACCTGGGTATTGGGTTCAGCTCCAAATGCAGTGCTATCTCCACAAAATAATTTGCTGCTTGTAGCCAATTGAGCATGAACTTCCAGTCCAATAACTGCCTCATATTTTTCCTGTAATAACATCAATCACAAAAATACTGCTGATTATTCAGCTAATGGATGTTTATCATGGTTTTGTGAGATAATTATAAGGAAAGAATTCGCTTCAAATCAGCCTCCGAAACGGTCAATAAATTCACAGCGGGTAATCGTCTAGCAAGTTCTTTCCAGTTTTTATCCTCATTAAAGATCTTCTTTAACAGAGGAATCGCTTTATCTACCTCTTTATTATTTGCCAAAGTAATAGCTGTCCAGAATTGCATTTCCAGATTATTGGGAAACAATTGCATGGCAGCGTTATACTCAGCCATTGCTTTGACCATATCGTTTTTCTCCACCGCAAGGTCTCCATCATTCATATGTTGATACGCTATGTTTACGGTATAACTGCGGCGTAGGTCTTTCAGTTGTTCCGGTGCATCATCTAACCGAATATCCACTGTTGTGTTATTCCGAAGTTCGTTATTCTTGCCCG
>JACVCQ010000109.1 GCA_016741945.1 Chitinophagaceae bacterium | reverse complement strand
ATTTGATGAGCCAACCTATGCTGGAAAAAGCTTCTAAAGTTGATGGCTTTTATGAAAAGTTATACCGGTATCAGTGTTTCTGGTGGTATGGATTTATTATTCAGGATTTTCTGCTCTACTATCGCTATTGTCAGAAATGGGTTGATCTTTTTCATAAAGAACCCAAAATGATGGAAGTAGAAACCATGCATTATATCAAGGGTATGCATAATTTATTGAGTGCGCATTTTGATTTGCGGAATTATCAAAAATTTGATGAAACACTCAAACAGTTTGAAGCATTTTCAGCAAGCCCCAGTATACAGCAAAATCAGAATAACCTGATTCAGACTTTTATCTACTTCTATACCGCAAAGCTGAACAAGCACTTTATGGAAGGTACTTTCACCAAGGGTTTGGCATTGGTGCCCGAGATTGAAGAGAAGCTAAAAAAATATGAGATCTATCTGGATCGCCACCGTATCCTTGTTTTTTATTACAAATTTGCCTCTCTTTATTTTGGATCAGGCGATCATGAAAAGAGTATTGACTACCTCAATAAGATCATTAACTGGAAAGTAGATCTTAGAACAGACTTACAATGTTATGCTCGGCTTTTACATCTGATTGCACATTATGAATTGGGAAATTTTGATTTGCTGGAGTATTTATTAAAATCAGTGTATCGCTTCATGTCAAAGATGAATAATCTGAGCATAGTGGAATTAGAAATATTCGCTTTTTTAAAGCAATCGTTTCAATTAACACCGAGACAATTAAAACCTCATTTTGAAAAATTATTATTGAAGCTTCGTAAATTATCTAAGAATAAAATAGAAAGCCGGGCATTTATGTATCTCGATGTGCTCTCTTGGTTAGAGAGTAAAGTGGAAGGCAAAGACGTACAAAAAATAATTAGAGAAAAGTATTTACATAATAGGTAATAGCTCATAGTTATCGCTGTTTCACAACACCTTGTTAACCGATTTTCTCGTACCGCTTCGGTTTTCTTTCTTACATTCATTGTACAATTATGCTGTATGAAAAAGTTATTACTCCTTATCAGTTTTCACTTTTCCCTTTTCACGTCTTTTGCCCAAATTCCCAAAGCGCCTGAAGTAAAAGAAGGTGACGGACCTTATACACAATTGATTATTCGTGGTGTAACACTTATCAATGGCACCGGCGCACCCCCGGCAGGACCTGTAGATATTGTAATTGAAAATAACCGTTTTGTTCAGATACAAACTGTGGGTAGTCCGGGTTTACCTATTAATCAAAATAGGAGACCTGCTTTAAAAGAAGGCGGAAAGGAACTGAACTGTGAAGGCATGTTTGCTATGCCTGGATTTATAGATATGCATGGACATATCGGTGGTACCGCACAAGGTACACCGGCTGAATACGTGTTTAAATTATGGATGGCGCATGGTATCACTACTATCCGTGACCCATCAGCAGGCAATGGATTGGATTGGGTATTAGAACACAAAAGAAAAAGTGCTGCTAATACAATTACTGCTCCGAGAATTTTTGCATATACAGTATTTGGACAAGGCCATCGTGGCCCGATTAGCAATGCTGAACAGGCCAAAAACTGGGTACGTGAAAATGCCAAGAAAGGTGCCGATGGCATTAAATTTTTTGGCGCTGCTCCAGAAGTCATGGATGCTGCTGTTCGTGAGAATAAATTACTCGGATTACGTTCAACCGCACATCATGCGCAAACAGATGTTGCTCGATGGAATGTATTGAATTCTGCACGCGCAGGTATGACTAGTATGGAACACTGGTATGGTTTACCGGAAGCTTTGTTTACGAATAAAACCATTCAAGATTATCCGTCAGATTATAACTACAATAATGAACAACATCGCTTTGAAGAAGCAGGAAAATTATGGAAGCAAGCAGCTGCCCCTTATTCAGAGCATTGGAACAAAGTGATGAATGAACTCATCTCATTGGATTTTACACTTGATCCCACATTCAATATTTATGAGGCCAATCGTGATTTACACCGTGCGAGAAGAGCAGAATGGCATGAAGATTATACCCTGCCTTCTTTATGGAAATTCTATGAGCCTAGTTATCAAAGTCATGGTTCATACTGGCATCATTGGGGAACAGAACAGGAAGTAGAATGGAAGAATAATTATCGCTCATGGATGACTTTTATCAATGAATATAAAAATAGGGGTGGAAGGGTAACAGCAGGTTCTGATAATGGATTCATTTATCAAACCTATGGTTTCGGCTATATTCGTGAACTAGAATTATTGCGCGAAGCAGGATTTCATCCATTGGAAGTCATCCGCTCTGCTACTTTATATGGAGCTCAGGCTTTGGGCATGGAAAAAGAATTGGGAAGTGTTGAAGTAGGTAAACTAGCCGACTTAGTGATCGTCAATGCAAACCCTTTAAAAAACCTACAAGTATTATATGGTACTGGTGCTATTGAGTTGACGAAAGACAATAAAATTATACGAGCCGGAGGTGTACAGTTTACCATTAAAGACGGTATTGTATATGATGCCAAGAAATTATTGGCAGATGTAAAGAAAATGGTAGATGAACAAAAAGCAAAAACAGGATGGAAATTGAAACAGCCGGGGGTGGAATAGTTGAGAGATGACAGTTGATAGATTATTCTATAAGATACTACTTAAAACGTCATTTGTCAACTAAATCACTCCTGCTTTACTAAAATATCATTCGTTATCGGAAACTCAATCTGTAGTTGACACCCCTTTCCAGGTTCTGAATAAATGTTTATTTGTCCTCCATATAGTCCAACTCTTGTTTGGATATTATGAATACCGATTCCTTTCCTTTTTGTTTTGGTATCAAAACCTACTCCATTATCATTTACAGATAATCGGATAACTTCATCACGATATAATTCAATGACTACTTCTTTCGCATTTGAATGCTTAAGAATATTATTAATTTGTTCTTGTACAATCCGATAAATACTCAATTTGAATTCATAATGAATATCTGCTTCATGAAAGTTTTCACAAAAGAAATCAAAATAAATATTATTGTTTGCCGGCTGTACATCTTCTAATAATCCTTCAATTGCCTTACAAAGACCGAAATCTTTGATAAGTGGTGTAACGAGCGCTTTTGATAGTTTTCTAATTTCTTCTATTGCATTGTATATAAAACCTGAAGATTGTTTCAGCAAAGCTTCTGCATTATTAGTACCTTTTTCTGCAGTAGCTATATACATCATTGCAACTGTTAACTGTTGATTCACATTGTCATGTAATTCTCTACTTATTTCATATCGTTCATTTTCCTGAACTCTGATAACTGCTTCTGTAATTTCTTTTTGTTTAGCTTCACGTTCCTCTGAAAGTTTAGATTCAAGTCTTATTTTTTCTTCAATATTATTAGCCAATGCTAGTACAGCACTTTTCTCTTTGAAAGAAATCTTTTGTGAATATATTTCCATGATAATTTCATCACCATTCTTTCGCACATGTTTCCATATTCCATGCATGATGGTATCTGGAGTAGCATTTTTAAGTTCCTCAACAAAAGAGAGATATTTTTGAATGTTTTCTTTTTTCCTAAGTTCTTTCATAGAAATCGAAAGGAATTCTTCCCTTGAATATCCATATTCTCTTTGAGCTGTATCATTTACTTCTAGAATTTCTAAAGTATTAATATCCCATATATAAATCGACATTGGGTTATTAAAAAATAAGCTACGATATCTTTCTTCAGAAGCCAGTATTGCTTCTTCGGCTTTCTTTTTTTCTGTTACATCTCTAGAGTTTGATACTATTCCTTGTACGGCAGGATCAGCTAGCAAATTCGTTAATTTCGTTTCTAACCAACGCCACTCACCATCTTTATTTTTAAAACGGAAATAAGGAATCTCATCATAATCGCATTGCTTTATAGTTTTAAAATGTTTATAAACATCTTCCAGATCATCTGGATGAATAAAATGAAAAGCGCTTTTACCTAAAATAGCGTCTTGAGAATAGCCTAATACCTTTTCAACATTCGGACTGGAAAATGTAAAGAGTCCGTCTGCATCGAGTATTTTGATCATATCAGAACCATTCTGAACCAATGACCTAAATCTTTTTTCACTATCCAATAATTTTAATTCTGCTAATTTCCTCTCAGTAATATCCTGCATTGAGCCAATCATACGTATGGCTTTTCCATTTTCATACAAAAGATATCCTTTATCAAGTACATAGGCATAGGTTCCATCACGTCTTTTAAATCGATATTCATCTTCCCATCGATCTTTAGTATCATCGCTGATAGCCTCCGATAATTTTTTTATAACAAGATCCTGTTCATCAGGATGAATTTTTTTATACCAAAATTCAAAATTTGTTTCTCCATTTTCTATATCATAACCAAATAAACGCTTCATATTTTCCTCTGCCCAAACAATTTTTTTAGTAGACAGATTCATATCCCATACTACATCATTTGTAACACGTGTTACAAATTTGTATCGGTCAATACTCTCTCGAAGACTTTCCTGACTTTTCTTACGCTCTATACTATACTGTATAGATTTTTCGAGCAATTTTTCATCAAATTCACCTTTGATCAAATAATCCTGAGCTCCACTGGCCATAGTTTCAAGGGCTACTTCCATATCAATCAAGCCGGTCAAAACTACAATGGGCAGCGAACGAGCATACTCATCTACCATTTCATAAGACTGGAGTCCGTTACTATCAGGAAGACTTAGATCAAGTAAAACAAGATTGATTTCTTCTTTTTGTAAAACCTTACAAGCCTCATTAGCACTCGTAACTTTAATCAACTGTTTTATGGGAAGCGTAGACCCTCTCAGCAACTCTTCTAATAGAAAGAGATCACCAGGATTATCTTCAACAATTAATATAGTTAATGGCAATCGGTTATCAGACATAACCTATGGTTTTAGCGAAATGATTTTCATAGTTTTTTATAATCTATAACAAGATACTAAAATAAAATGCGTTATATCATATCCTAATCTTTATCTTTTACTAAGTGTAAAAAAGAAAGAACTTCCTTGTCCAACTACTGATTTTACCCATATTTTACCATGATGTCGTTCAACGATTTTTTTACAGATTGCCAACCCAATTCCTGTACCAGTATATTCAGATCTGCTATGGAGCCGGTGAAAAATCACAAATATTTTTTCATGAAAAGCAGGATCAATACCAATTCCATTATCCTTGATTTCAAAAAGATATTCTTCTTCTTTTTCTGTATAGTTTATCTGAATGGTTGGGGTACCTTCTTTATGGTATTTGATGGCATTACTAATTAAGTTCTGAAATAACTGTAACAATTGCGTACGATTCCCTTTGACAATAGGCAAATGTGAAACAATAATATGAGCTTTTACATCATCAAGAGTTTTGCTGAAAATATTTTTAACCTCTTGTAGCAATAAATTCAAATCTATATTTTCGTTTGCGTCAGTATTAGACCCCACTCTTGAATAATCTAATAGATCTTTAATCAGTATTTTCATTCGTTCAGCACCATCTACGGCAAATGCGATATATTGTAAGGCCGTTTCATCGAGCTTTTCTTCATATCTTTTTTTAAGTAATTGGAGAAAACTTGTAACCATCCGAAGAGGTTCTTGTAAATCATGAGAAGCGACATAAGCAAATCTTTCAAGTTCTATATTAGAGTTAGCCAACTCTTCAGCTCTATGCTTAAGTCTATTATTGAGTTCTACTAATAAGGCTTCTGTCTCTTTTCGCTCAGATACATCCTGAGTAGCTCCAATCATACGAATAGGAGCTCCATCCACATCACGGATAATATACCCTTTATCAAATACATGTGCATAAGTACCATCTGATTTTCGAAATCGGTACTCATCTTCCCAATATAGTTCGCTGCTATTATAAAGAATTTTATTCCTTTTTGAAATCATTCTATCCGCATCATCTGGATGAACTCTTTTGATCCAGAATTGGTCATCCATTGCTGCTATATCTTTATCATATCCGAATATATTTTTCAGTCCATCACCTACACGAAATACTTTATCATTTTGAATATCCCAGTCCCATATAGCATCATTCGTTGCTTTAGCCGCATAAAAGAATCTTTCATTGGTTCTTAATAATTCTACTTCTTTAAATTTAGCTTCAGTAATATCTCGAATATTAATTATAGCTCCTACTATTAAACCGTTTTCATAAATAGGACTATAACGAATATCCAAAATAACTTTTGGGTTGTTGTGAATAGGTGGCACCTCTACTATACTTCGTCTTACAGCCCCTCCCAATACCTCCGCATACAATTGTTTCAAGAGTGGAATTCTTTCAGGCTGAGCGCTATCCAAAATCGATTTTCCTTTTTCAAAAGGTACCCCTAATAATTGTTTTGATTTTTCTGCTGTAGCTTTATTGAAGTTGATGATAATAAGGTTTGGGTCGATAATAATAAACAACTCATCCGTATTATCCAAGATCATCCGCATGTTTGCCTCTGAAGTACGCAATTCCAGTTCTTTTCTTTTCCTTTCAGTGATATCTTGAATGATCGTAAAAGTTTTCTCTTCTTTTCCCTCTTCTTTAAAAATGACGGATGATACCCAAATTGGAAATTTCTCACCATTGTTTTTTATCCCGACCAATTCACATGTAATTTTCCCTTTCTCCTTTCTTTCTTGCAAAAAGTCAGTTAGCCCTGGAGATGCAGGATCAATAATTCCTTGTCTCCCTGCAATTTTAAACTCTTCCAAAGAATAACCGAACATAGAACATGCCGCAGCATTGGCATCTAAAATAGTTCCATCAGGTTTTGTCAAAAAAAAAGCATCTAGCGCATTTTCAATCATAACACGATAGATGCTGTAATCAGACATATTTCTGGCAATAAAGGGTTATTGAATAGTAAAGTCGGTATATTCTCCAGCTATATATCAAACATAAATTCTCTCAATTGCCGATTTGAATTTTTCCATCACCACTTTTCGCTTCAAACTCATTTTAGGTGTCATTTCCCCGGTATCAATTGTCCATTCTTGTGGTAATAATTCAAACTTTTTAATTTGCTCCACATGATTGAAGAATGTATTATAACTCTCCACCAGTTCTCTGAATAATTCTAATACTCTTGGATGATGAATTGCATCCTCATTGGTGGTGTAGGTAATTCCTTTTTCTTTCATCCATTCTTTCAGCGTTAGGAAAGATGGGACAATCAATGCTCCAACAAATTTTCTTTCGGAGCCTACTACCATAATTTGTTCAATAAATGGACTTTCCTTTAATTTATTTTCAATAGGTTGGGGGGCAACATATTTACCCCCGCTGGTCTTGAATAATTCTTTTTTACGATCGGTTATCTTTAAGAATTTTCCATCTTCAATGATACCAATATCACCAGTATGTAACCAACCATCAATAACTG
>JACVCQ010000001.1 GCA_016741945.1 Chitinophagaceae bacterium | reverse complement strand
ACATAGTGATCCACATTACGCTTGTCAATGCTCCAGTCAAAATCATCATGCGCTGTCTCAACGATCGGCGCAACTTCAGGTGCATTTGTTGTCGCAGTATCAACTTCGGGCGTACCCGCGTTGTCCTGAGCATCTGCGTTTAATTGTTTACGAAAAATGTTCATAAAATAGTCCTGATGGTTTAATAAATCAGGGGTGCAAAAGTAGGGAAAAAGTTGGGTAGATGGGTGGTTTGAGGGGGAAAATTGGGGTTTGGGGAGAGAAAGGAGTTATTTATCTAATTTTTAGAAAGATACATTCACTTATTTTTTTATATATAAGTATCTACTTAGAAGTTCTTAAATTAACTTATTTTGGGTGACTCTTAAAATAGTTGACTGAATATATAAGTCAATATAATTAGAAAACGATATTAATGTTCGACGTGTAAAAGCAATGAAAGCAGATTTTTCAAATTTTATCAATAGTATTTACCCACTTCCTTACCAAATTTTGGATGATGTCTTACTTCATTTTCAATACAAGGAATACCCAAAAAATTATTATTTATTGAAACAAGGAAGGCCATGTAAATATCTTTGGGTTTTAGTTAAAGGTGCAGCTCGCTATACATTTTCCGATGAAACTGGTAAAGAAAGTAACGTGTGGTTTTCTTTTGATAATGATATTGTAGCAGATGCTCCAAGTTTCGTAAGTCAAAAGCCCTCTACTGAAAGCATACAACTATTAGAAGACAGTGAATTGTACGCAATTGAGAATAGTCATCTCTATCATTTACTTCAACAACACCATTCCTTCTCGCTTTGGTATATTAAATTAATAGAAAAGTATTATATTACTCAAATTGAAGATAGAGTAACTGATTTACAATTTCTTACTGCCAAACAACGCTATGAGAAACTCTTAATACAATTTCCAAATATTGGTAATCGAATCAATTTAGGACATATTGCATCTTATCTAAACATCACACAAGAAACATTAAGTCGTATCAGATCAGGAAAATTATAAAAAATAATTTTTTGATCTATATCAAATCATTTTTTGATTTAGCTCAAAAAAATTCCGAATTCTTATTCAAACCTTTGCTGCTGTCATTATTCTCGTTATTTAATCAGTTAAGAAATTAAATTTTGATACGCAGTAGTATGAATAGAGCAGAATTTATTAAAAGCATATCCTTATTAGGATTAAGTGCTTCTTTAGTTCCAAGTGTTGCTTTTCAAGCAAATAAGAACCCAAATCAAACAATTGGAGTCATTGGAGCTGGTATATCAGGTTTGTATTTAGCCGATATGCTCAAAAGACAAGGACATGAAGTTATAGTTCTTGAAGCCAAAGACAGAGCAGGAGGTAGAATTTATGAAAATAAGTCTTTTTTTTCAAGTCCGATTGATTTAGGAGCACAGTGGATACACGGGCATGATAATGAATTATATAAACTCACTAAGAAAAGTAAAACTCCAGTTTATGTTGATAAAAAAAATAAGTCAATCAAAGTCTTATATAAAGGGTTGCTTTTAGATGATTTTCCATCAGAGTTTTATGAATTTATAAAAAGTTTACAGCTCAAAACACCATTGAAAAATGATATTTCTGTTTTACATTATGCAAAGCAATTCAACAATGACACAAACTTTTTAGAGTTAATTGAGAACGTATTAACCGATACAACAACTAAAGCGGAAAATTTTTCAGCCAATGAAATTTCAATGATGACAAAACAGCTTGATCCTGTAGATTATCAATTCACAAATACCACGATGTATGGTTTTATTCAAAAAAGATTTGTTGATAGATTGAAAGATGAAATTGTATATAACTTCCCTGTAAGAAGTATAGATTATACTGGCTCTTTAATAAAGGTTTTCAATGCTGAAAACAAAAGTTATGAGTTTGATAAAATTATCATTACGATTCCAATTACCATACTAAAATCTGATAATATAGATTTTGCTCCTGAACTACCAACTGATAAGAAAAAGGCATTCGAGTTCATTGGTATGGATAAGGGCTTGAAACTTTTTCTAAAATTCGAGAAACAGTTTTTTAATCACAGTATATTCAATGGAAAATACGCTGGTTACTATATTGACCCAACAAAAAAGGGGGGTTCTTCTCAAAGTCTCTTAACTTCTCTAGTGATGGGGGTGAAAGCAGATATGTACTATGACAACCCTAGAAAAGCGATTGAAAACTATTTAAGAGAGTTGGATACCATTTTCGATGGCAGAGCCTCTAAATACTACATTGATAGATTAGCACAGGATTGGGGAGCAGAATCTTATATAAATGGCGTTTATAGCTATACGAAACCAGGTGGTACATCAGCAAGAGAAATCGCAAGAAAACCGATCAACAATAAAGTATTTTTTGCAGGCGAAGCAATGAATACCAAAAAAGATTATGGCACCGTTCATGGGGCTATCGATTCCGCCATTCAGGTTCTACATGAATTAAGCTAGGTTTTGCTTTACTCAATAAAAACCCTAATTCATAATTATCTAGCTTTTTCATAATCGTAAAAAAATATCAAACTTTTTGAAAGATGAAATTAAAAATTTTTATAGTCATTTTTATAATGACTATTCAGCATACTTCTGCCCAAATTCCTTTTGAAGTAATGGCAGGTAATAAACAAACGCTTTATTATGCATATATACAAAAAGACTTAGACAGTATAGGTAGATGGAATATATTTTCTCAAAGCCTCTATGCTATTCATTATAAAGACAAAACCCAAAATACAATTTCAATTGAAGGGCAATTAACCTACCAATTTAATAATTGGCTGGGAGTGTCCGGTGGAGGTGGGTTTGACGGTACTGAATTTATTCCCACCTTGGGACTATCGTTTGGATATCTTAACAAAAAGGAAGATTTTTCAATCAGTGCATTTCCTATGGTTCAATTGGTAAAGCCAATTGCGTTAGATTTTTTTACTTTGATAAACTATTCCCCACAATTCAATAAAAAATGGGGGATATTCTCTCAGTTAATAGCAGGTACAAATTTGGGTATACAGAATAAATACCCGAATCAACAACGAGAAATTTTGAATATTTTTACACAGCATAACATCAGCAATCAGCTTTTTCGAATAGGACTTAACTATAAGCAAAAATTTCAGTTTGGTGTAGGTGCAGATTTTTCTCAATTTGGAATGAATAAAGAAACATTTGAAAACTTTGGCGTTTTTTTGAGATATCAAATAGAGTAAGAAATCCGATTTCATACTTTTCCTTCTCCACAAAGTCTCATAAATAAAAAGTTCTCCGAAATGTCTCTGAGGTACGAGAGGACTCTGTGCATTACACCGCTAAGATGTACTATTTAGTTTTGCTTCTCTCCTATAGCCATAAAACGCCCATAATGGTCAGATCCTTCGTCGCAGATGATCACTTGCGTGATCAATGCTCCTCAGGATGACGGTTCAGTGTTGTGTGTTAACGCTGTGTTGGCGAAGCCAACACAGCAAGTTGATGTCCCTTGTCGTTGTCATCCTGAGGTTTATCCTGAATGTAATGAAGGAAGCATTCCGACGAAGTCGGAAATTGCGACGAAGGATGGCGATTTCTTTATTTCTGATTGGCTAAGAAACATAAATACCATTGAATTCCTTGGCAGTTGGGAAACCGTCAGTAAACCCCATTTTAATTATGGCGAATTCGCCATAATTAAAACACTTGCTGATGCCTTTTGTAACCAAGTTATTCTATTCAAACAAGCATCAATAAAGCAGCTTTATTCTTTGACTATAATGAAGACGATTAAATTTTGACTTAACTATAAACCCCTGTGTTCAAATCCCCATACTTCCATCTCTTTTAAAACCTTATTAAGACTTAATCCGAGCGCAGTAATGGAATACTCTACCCTTGGAGGTACTTCTTTAAAAGATGTACGTTGAATCAGTCCATCTGTCTCTAATTCTTTTAATTGTTCGGTTAACACTTTCCTTGATATATTGGGTATGCGTGCCGAGATTTCCCCAAATCTTCTTTTTCCATGTTGTAAGTAAAATAAAATCACCACCTTCCACCTACCACCGATATAAGATAGGGTTTTTGAAACCGGGCAAAAATCATGTACACTTTCCATAGTATGTGAATTGGTTACCTTATGGTAACTAGTTTTTCTTCTGTTACAATAAGGTAACAAATTTCAAAACTAAACTATCCAAAATACTTTTACACTTCAAAAAAAATAATCATGATTTTAGTAACAGGTGCAACAGGAACATTCGGGAACAATATAGCTAAAGCGCTACTCAAAAAAGGCATTGCGATCAAAGCTGCAAGTTTTGATCATACCGAGAAGTTAAAAGAAATATTAGGAAAGGAAGTCATCACAACTAAGTATGATTTAAATGATCCTTCCAGCTTTGATCAGCTTTTAGAAGGGGTGAAGTCTATTTATTTGGTGGCACCATCAGGTTCTCATCAATTTTCAGAACAAATTATCCCGCTTTTACTAAAGGCGAAGGAATATTCAGTTGAGCACATTGTATTAACGACTGTATTAGGAGCCGATGCTAATCCGAATAGTTCACATTACAAAGCTGAAAAAGCTCTCAAAGAATCTGGAATTCCTTATACGATTATGCGACCTAATTTTATTTTTCAAAATTTTATCAATTACGATTTATGGGCTATAAAAAAAGGTATGATCTACTTACCTACCGGTGATGGTACTACTTCTTACAACGATATCAGAGATGTTGCACAAGCTATTGCGAATGTATTTGAATATCCTCATCCCCATTATGGAAAAACCTATTCCATTACAGGAGCCGAAGCCCTTTCCCATAAAAAAATGGCTGAGATATTTACAACAGTACTGGGTCGACCGATTCAAAATGTCAATCCTACTGAAGAAGAGTATAAACAAACATTATATGACTTTGGCATTCCCCAACCGATGGTTGATTTTTTAGCAGTTCTCTACAGCTACATCAAATTAAATTATTTTAAAACTGTTACACCTGACCTAGAATTTTTATTACAAAGGAAACCTATTGCATTTCATGAATTTGTTAAGGATTATCAACATGAGTTTAATAGATAAAAATTGATTAATCATCCCTCCATTTATACAGTTAAACATATACGCAATAGAGTATGTGTCTAATTGATGTATTTATAACATCTCCACAGATTCTTATAAATAAAATTACTACAGATGTCTGCCGAGACATGAGGGGGCCTGCATGTTACACAGCTAAATGTAATATTTAGTTTTGCTCCATTCCGATTGTAATAGAACTTAACAAAACGATCTGATTCTTCATTACAGATGATCACTTGCATGATCAATGGTATTAAAATTAGACGATACATGAATCTATTTTTGAATACTTGTCTATGGTCTTCATCATCACAATCTTTCATTCTCCGAAGAGTCTCATAAATAAAAAAGTTCTTCGCAGATGTCTCCCGAGGTACGAGGGGACTCTGCGTGTTAGACAGCTAAGTTGTACTACTTAGTTTTACTTCTCCAGATAGCCATAAAACACCCATAATAGTCAGATCCTTCGTCGCAAATGATCACTTGCGTGATCAATGCTCCTCTCCGCGGGAGTCCTTTGGACAGGATGACATTATCGTGATGGGGTGTTCAAGCAGTGTTGGCTTTGCCAACACTGCTGAGCGATCTTTCTTATCACTTCACTTGAAACAAAGTCAACCACCTGTTCATCAAATTTGCGGGAAATACGATGGACAAAGCAAGCATTTTTGGAAGCCACCATCATTACTCATTTTTCCAAAGCGCCAGAAATGAACCTCACTGCATATCCATTGAAGTCTTCCACTTCATTAATGGTATTTGAGTTTACCAGTGTTGGACCTAAAGGGTCGATTATTAAACTTGTTAAATACACCAAACTTAACGATAATGGTCTGTACAATCTTGCTTTTGGTGATAAGGTAAACGAAAAAGGAGACATTAATGACAGCATCATTTCAAATAACGCTGACAGTGAGTTAGTCTTGGCCACAGTTGTACGGACGCTTTATATTTTTACTAATACATATCCGAATGTCTGTGTGTATGCATCAGGAAGTACAAAAAGTCGTACGCGTTTGTATAGAATCGGTATAACAAAATATCTGCCTGCTATAAAACGTGACTTTTATTTATTTGGATGGAAGGATAGTATACTGGAACACTTCAAAGAAAATGAACCCTACGAAGCATTTTTGATCACAAGAAAAAAACTATCTTTATAACATGGAACAAAAGGAATTGTATCATATCAAATCGACTGTTGTTACAATTGACCAATCTTTGGATCAATATAATGACATGCCACTATTTCAGGAGAAAGTCGATAAAGCCAATGAAGCCATGCGCAACGTAGATCTTTCTGAAATAAAGAAACTACAATCTGAAGGATAGGTCTCTTGTATGCTCAACAGCATACTTCCTTCTCCATAAAGTCTTACAAATAAAAAAGTTCGTCGCAGATGCCTCCCGAGGTACGAGGGGACTATGCGTGTTACACAGCTTAGGTGTACTATTTACTTCTTTCCTATAACCATAAAACTCCCTATACTGGTCAGATCCTTCGTCGCAGATGATCACTTGCGTGATCAATGCTCCTCAGGATGACGGTTCAGTGTTGTGTGTTAACGCTGTGTTGGCTTCGCCAACACAGCAAGTTGATGTCCCTTGTCGTTGTCATCCTGAGGAGCATTCCGACGAAGTCGGAAATTGCGACGAAGGATCTGCAGTTAGAAGGTTATTCACTTCACTTGAAATGTAGTCAACGAACTACTCATCAAATTGGCGGTAAATACGATGGGATGTATCACTATTTTCGGCACTACTGAATATTTCACATTACAATCAATGCCATGGAACAACTACCCCCTACTGAGTATACACCAAAAGTATATACCTTTACCAAAAGTAATGGTATGAAAACTTTATCACTCAAACTGGATGACCATACATTCGAAGAAGCTGAAGCCATCACTGCGCAGTTGAACATAGCCCGTAATCGCTATATCAATGAAGCGGTAGATCTCTACAATCGGTATCATCAGAGAAAATTATTGAAGCATGCTCTCGCAAAAGAATCTGCCCTTACGAGAAAAGAGTCCATGAACATCTTACGTGAGTTTGAAAAACTGGCTGATGAAGATTAAGCAATATGATATATGGCTAGCCAATCTGAATCCGGGTAAAGGAACAGAGCCGGGTAAAACCAGACCTGTTGTTATTGTGCAAACGGATCTGTTGAATGATTCAAATCTATCAACGATTGTTTGTCCTATCACCACCAATATTCAACCTAAGATGAATATTCTTCGTATTCACTTAAAAAAATCGCAACTGAATCAACTCAGTGATGTTCTCATTGACCAGATCAGGGCTATTGATAATAAAAGATTAATACAAAGAATCGGTAAACTGAACCAAGATCAAGTTCAATTACTAAAAAAGAATTTGATGATTGTATTGGATCTGTAGTATTCTATTACTTAAGATCATCACTTCTTCGTCTTCTCCAATAAAGCCTTCAAGTACTCTCCCCATAGAAGTGGATTGGAATGTGTTCCATGCCCGGAAGTTTGATCTGTGATTGGCAACAAGATATATTTCGCGTCTTTAACTTTTTTGATCTCGCGTTCCATCAATCCCAACTCGGGTGGATTCACTTCATCATCTGCGGAATTGATCGCTACCAATGCCGCTTTGATCTTTTCTAAATAAGGCGCGGGATTATAAAAACGTGAGGCATCAAATGCATAGATAAAATCATTGGCATCTAAAGAAGCTAGGTAAGAGGATCTCGTTCTGGCATAAGCCGCTTCTGCCTGCTCCCGTGTAGGTGCACTCTTCTGCAATTGTAAGGCACTACTACCCATGAAAAATAAAGAAGAGATGGCTCCTGTTAAGCCTACTTTCGGTTGTTCGGTGTACGCTCCCCCTTTCCACTCGGGGTCCATTTTAATGAGATCGATCGCCATCATACGTATCATTCTATTCCTTCCTGCAATTTCAACCGGTAAGCTGGCCAATGGCATGAGTGCATCCATAAAATCAGGATACGTATAACCCCAAACCCATGTATGCATACCGCCCATCGATGTACCCATCACCAATCGAAGATGATCGACTTTCAAATGTTCAGTTAGTAAAACATATTGTGCTTTCACCATATCATCATATGTGTACTTTGGAAAGCGCATATGCAAACCATTACTAGGCTTGCTAGACTTACCATGTCCGATAGCATCTACTAAAATGATATAATACCGGGTAGCGTCGAGCAATTGTCCGGAACCAAATAAATTCCCTGCAAAACGTTGGTTCAAAAATCCACCTCCATTACCCGTAGTACCATGCATGATGAGTATGGCGTTACTGACTTTACCATCTTTCCCTTTTTCCGGCTTGCCAATGGTATAGTAATGCAGGTTCATATCAGTTAACACTTCCTTACTTTGGAATTCAAAATTCCTGACCAGATAATCACCTTCAACAGGTGTGGGATAATTGGGAGTCCAGCGCTGCGTATTGGTTTGTGCCTTTATTAATTGTTGACTTAATAACAAAGAGATCAGTAAAAGAAATTTTTTCATGAGTAGGATGAAATCTACAATGACAAAATAGAACCTACGAAAATACAAGTACCGTTTCAAAGCGAAGGGTACTATCATATTATTGAGTTGCAGCAATAGCATATCCTGCCTCCTTAAGCTTTTTTATATAAAGACTCATATATAGCCGAGCCATTACCGGATCCTTCGGTTGATATGCTTGAACCATATAAGAATAAATATCTAAATTCTTCGGATCCATATCCTTACACTTGAAAAATAAAGCCTTGGCTTCTTCAACATGCTTTCCATAAGCATATGCTTTCAGTAATCCAATATAATAGTCTACGTTAAACGAATTTCGTTTAATGGCTTCTTTAAAGTAAAAGACAGCTGTATCAGGATATGATTTTAAGTTTTTTCCATCAACAGTATATTCATCCAATAGGATATTGCCATAATTATAAAAAGCATTTGCACCAGCACTATTGGATGACATAGATCGCTTGTACCAAATTTTTGCTGAGTCATACATCTTTTTGTTGTGATAAACTGCACCCATACTATTGTAACTAAGCCATGGTGATTTGAAAGTATTGGTGGCGATTGCACTATCAAAAATATTTTTGGCATAATCTAAGTATTCATCACCTAACCAATGATTTGCTGAATCGGCATTGTTCAAATACTGATCTCCCATACTTATGTAAACATTTCCTCGTATATGAAAAGCAAGATACTTATACCTGGTATTGCTACTATTCAGCAACTTCTGTACTAAACGTAAGCACTTATCAAACTCCTTGGTCTTAAAATAATAAGCACTTAAATAATAAGGATTCATTTCTTCCATTATATATTCAGCCGCAGCATAAATAAGACTATCTGTAGTACTCTTTTCAACAACAATAGGGGTTTTATTTCCAATACGATACGTCATTTGGACTCGATCATTGAGATCTCTTACTTTACCTGTTACTTTTTCCTGATTCCGATTGACAAAATCAATGAACATGCTTTTAAATCCTTCTAATGGAGTGTTATCGAGTAACGTATTGACGATCTCGATATTCTCATCTTCCATCATCAGTTTAATATCATTGTTATTATAATAATCAGATGCACTGTCTTTAATGAATTCAATTCGCTCTACAATCTTCTGCGTAAAGAATTCAGGAGAATAACCTTCTTTCTTTAGCTTATCAGGAATATCTACTGGCAATACCAATAACTTTTTCTGAAAAGAAGTGGCTATTAAGACAACGATCAGGTAAACGACCAACAGCATTACAAAAAAATTCAATAGTATTTTTCGGTATGCTGCAATCTTATCAGAAAAAATTTCTATCCTATTAATCAATGGCTTATTAAGATTTTCTGTCTGTTTTTGCATCGACTCCTCCATACTATTATTTCTTTTGTACTATTGAATGTATGATAAGCCCCAAATAATGTTTTAATGGGCAACTGCTGTATCTATTTTTCATTTAACTAATTACGTAATTGATCATAGCAGTATTCAATTTTTTCTTCAAATTGCTTTAATAGCTCAATATTATTTTTCAGCTTTGAAAAATTATCAGTTAGGTATGTTAAAAAAAAGTGTATAGCATTTCTATACCTTTGAGCAGCAAATTCTTCATTTCCAAATTCTACATTTTCATATCCAACTTGTTGGTTAATTGGAATATTTAATGCCGAAAGTTCATGTATAGCGGGATCGAAACCTCCTGCTTCATCCAGACTTGCTTTAGGAGTTACTAAACACTGAGTGATAGCATTAATTAATGATTGATCTTTATTTTGATTGGTAACAAAAGAATAAGAGGCTTTTGCTGCATTGCATAAACGTAAGGAATACAAAGTTCTTGCATCAGCAAGGTGTTCTTGATCTGTTTTAGGCGGTGGTAAAACCTTTTTAGGACGAGAAGCTTGGCGATTGCTTCTCTGTTGCGAAAAGGTACTTGCAGATAGGCATAAACAGATCAAAAATAGAAATAGTGTTTTCATAATTGGTTTAGTTAAATAATTAGGGGAATGTATTAAAAAAAGATACTAGGACTGTATATAACTCTGCAACTGATTAATCGTTTCAGCCTGCGTTAAGATCGTTTCTGTTACCAGATCATTGATCGAAATAATTCCCACCAATTGTTCATCTTCAATCACCGGTAAATATCTCAATCGGTGAGAAGTCATTAATTGCATGCAAGATTCTACCGTATCATTCATCGCCACATAAGGAAAATCAGTGGTCATGATCTCTCCTACATTTGTTTCACTGGAATGGCGCCCTTTCAATATTACTTTACGGGAATAATCGCGTTCCGTCATAATACCGGCGAATTTCTCTTCCTTCATCACCACAACTGAACCAATATTTTGTTCAGCCATCAGCTTCAATGCATCAATCACCGTCATCTCTGGCGGAACGGTAGTTACTCTGTTTCCTTTGCGTTGTAATACATTACTT
The DNA here is from genome assembly GCA_016741945.1 of Chitinophagaceae bacterium. GTDB lineage: Bacteria > Bacteroidota > Bacteroidia > Chitinophagales > Chitinophagaceae > Sediminibacterium. Next base: position 26,796 of record JACVCQ010000001.1, on the reverse strand, counting down.
ACTTTTCTCATGGCAGGCGTTTTAGTTCCTTAATATAGTGAATGGATTTGAATTATGCAAGCAGAGGAGAATAAGAAATAAGAAATAAGAAATATGGAATAAAAAATAAGGAATAAGAAAGTAGTTGATTCTCACAATTACTTTCTTATTCCTTATTCCTCTGTTTCTTATTTCTCTGTTTCCCTTCCCTAGTCTGTCTTCAGCGCTTTATCGATCAGGAAGAGCAGATTGGCTCTGTGTGCTTTGGTTTCTTCGTTGGTTGAAACGGCAGCTGCCAATTTGGTTCTCAACTTCTTGATGGTATACAATGCCGCTGCTTTAGATACATCATCAATCGGTGCTTGTGGATTCAACAAACTTGCTGCTCCTTTTACAAAAGTAGTTTGCAGGTATTGTCTGTGAACATTCACATTACCATTGATATCAGCATCAAAAATTCCTTTTACCAGATCACCCATTACATCGGCAACACTGTACTGGTTACCATACAAACGCGTATTGGTCATACGCTGCAAAGTGATCGGATTCAGGATATGAGCCAACGCCCCACCTGCCTGTAAGCCTAATACATTATTGGTGATCTTGAAATCTTCTCCATTGCCCGGCTGGTTAAATCCTCTGCGCTGGAATGCGAGGTATGGATATACTTGTGCATCTGCATCAAAAGCATTTGGCGCAAATACATATTTATTCAATACATCGATCGCTTTCTTCTGTGTGGCTAATGGAACCGGCGTGTATGGCTTATTACCTGAATTTTGCTCAGGATTACTTCTATCAATATACACACCCCCCACATAACGGCTAACGGCATTGATCATGCTGTTACGTTGTCCATTCAATACACCATAACGTGCACGTACTTCTACATATGATTGTCCAGGCTTGGTATATTTCTGCACCAGCTTACCCATTAAATTATTCACCAGTTTGAAACGATCTTCTGCATAACTGATGGCGTCATTGGTCAGATCATTTACATTCACACGTGGATCGATGGCTTTACCGGGAGCTCTCATATCATCACCATCATTACCGAATGCCAATTTAGGATCTGTACTGCGTGATAATATTTTGGTGAGTCCTGCTTCTTCCTGTGCTTCAGAGAATGGCGTGTAACCATATTCGATCGCCCACAGATCATAAGGACCTGCTTTAGTGGTATAATAATCTCCTTGCTTGCTTCTGTCTGATGACACATTGATTGCTGGATAATCCATCACTGATCCAATCAATCCGATAGAACGAGTGATAGAGGTATTATTGATCTCTGCAGGCGATAACATCTGACTGGCTTTCATATTGTGGTTCAGTCCGAGTGTATGCCCCATTTCATGCATGATCAAGTAGATCAGGAATTGCTTATGCATTTCTTTGATCTCTCCTTCCGGAGCATCCATGGCCTCGAGGGTGGTATGTCCGGTCATGAACTGTGCTTTCAATTCACCGGCCAATGTACAAGCCGTATGATTTTTCATCTGCATACCGGGGAAATGTAAATCGTTCGCTGATTGCATAGACGGACCATTGTACAACTCATCGAAAATCGGTGTTGCACTTCCTGAGAACCATTCTACCGTGATATCTGCACCCAATATTTGTCCGGTTCTTGGATTGGTAAAGCTGGGTCCGATGGCTCCATAAGGAGGGTTTGCAGATGATACCCAACGAATTACATTGTAACGAATATCTGCGGGATCCCAGGTAGCATCATCAGGCATGATCTTCATTTGAACTGCATTTTTGAATCCTGCTTTTTCAAATGCTTCATTCCACTTCAATCCGGCATCGATAATGGTTTGACGGTACTCATGGGGAGTGGTATTTTCTACCCAGAATACTATTGGCTCTACAGGTTCGCTGATGGCTGCAGATGGATCTTTCTTCACCAAATTCCAACGATTGATCATATCCTTGTAAGGAACAGGACTGGTGCTGGTTTGGTTGTTACGCTGATCCAGAAAATATCCCACACGCTGATCATCTCTGCGTGAACGAAAATCGTTTTTAGGCATTTCTATAAAGCTGTGTTGCATACGCACACGCACATAACGAGGATCTGTTACATCAGGACCTCCGCTTGCAAGCGTACTTGGATTATCATAAGATAGATCCACTACCACATCGGTATTATTTGGGAAAGAACGGATATTCGCATACTTAGATTTGGTAGGATTTAATCCACCCAAATTAAAAGTGAATAAAGCCAATGGGCTCGGTGGTATGATCGGTTTTACAGGATCTAATTTTTCACTTAGGAATAACTGATCTACACTTACCAAATAACCCAATGAATCTTCAATACTGAATTTATCATTGTAAAAAACCGCCTCGGGCTTATCTACATCTGCGGTCTTACTAACAGGATTATTCTTATCATAAAAAAAGCCGGTATTGACTTGAGAGAATTCGATTTTATCAAATGCTCTCTTCATTTTAAACACGGCTGTTGCACGGTGCATACTTTGATGTAAGAACAATGAAGTAGGTCCATTGATAGAAAAACTCTGATAAATAAATTCTTTATCCAGTTGGTCTTTTCTAATATACATCTGAAGACTACCGGTAGCGGTATCCTGATATAAAGTGAATAAGCCTTCGATCTTTTTATTACCTTTTGTCTTCTCAGCTACTGTTGGCTTTTTGGGTGCTGCAGGAGCTTTTGAACTATCGCCTTGTGGACGGGCACCGGTAGGCATTCCGGCCGGGGGTTGTTGAGCATACAGGGTTGAGCCCATAAATACCGCACATGCAGTTGCGGCGAGCAAGAGTCTTCTCATAGAGCGTTTCATTTAGTTGACACTTAAAATAGTAAATCTATGTCAGGATTTTACAGCGGAATGGATAAGTGGCAATTTTTTAACAATCACCTGTAAGATCAATCATTATTTAATAGGCTGATGCCATAGCTTTGGCAGCTATAAAACCACTGGTCCACGCATGTTGGAAATTAAAGCCCCCAGTGATACCATCTACATCCATGACCTCCCCTGCAAAGAATAGTCCGGATAGTTTTTTACTCTGCATCGTTTGCGCGTCAATTTCACTGAGCATGATGCCACCAGCAGTTACAAACTCATCTTTAAAGGTTGTTTTTCCTTTTACACTAAATTCATGCGCAGTCAGATTTTTGATCAGTCTGTTTTGTTGTTTTGAAGGAAGATCAGACCATCGGCAATCACTATCAGTTTCAGATTCCTGAAGAATATGTAGCCACAAACGACTCGGTAATCCAAATGGATTTTTACTACCTAGTTTTTGTGCACCGAATCTGTCTCTGATCGCTTGCCAATCATCGCGCAGCATTGGTTCTGTATACGATGGTATCCAATTCACCAGAATTGTAAAATGATAATTCTTATCTGCCAACTCTCTCGCACCCCATGCTGAAGTTCTTAAGATGGCCGGACCACTCATACCCCAATGCGTAATCAGCAATGGTCCTTCTTCCTGCAGTTTGGTACCTGCAACTTTTACGATCGCACGTTCTACACTAACACCCATCAAAGATGTAATAGGATTACCCAGTATATTGAATGTGAAGAGTGACGGAACCGGTGTTGCAATGGTATGTCCTGTTGACATCAACCAATCAAACATATTGGCTTTTGGAAAACCACCCGTAGCAACGCATATAAAGTCTGCTAAAATGATATTTCCATTATGTAGCTGAAGTTCAAATTTGTTTTCCTTTTTCTGAAAAGAAGTAACACCTGTTTGTAATTGTACTATTACTTTATACTTGTCTGCTTCTTTTAATAAACAATCAATAATAGTTTGAGAATCATCTGTAACCGGAAACATTCTGCCATCTTCCTCTGTTTTCAATCGAACTCCTCTTTCTGCAAACCAATCAATGGTATCTTTTGTAAAAAATTGATGAAACGATTTTTTTAAGAAGTTTTTTCCACGTGGGTATTTCTTTATCAATTCAAGAATATCAAAACAAGCATGCGTTGCATTACATCTTCCTCCACCACTAATTTTTACTTTTGATAAAAGCTTATTTGATTTCTCCAGCAACAAAACTTTCAATGCAGGATTCATGCGTGCCGCATTTACTGCACAAAAGAAACCGGAGGCTCCACCACCAATAACAATGAGTTGTTGTTGCATAATTAGATAAAGAAAAAGACCTTCTCATAAAGGTCTTTGTAAAAATATTAATTCAATGTTGAATTACTAGTAATAAGAAGTATTCAGATTCGGATTTGCTTTCTCAGCAGCTTCAATAATGCTGTAATCAGAAAGTATCAATGCTTGCCCACGCTTCACACATACATCATGTTCAAAGTGACAAGCTGCTTTTCCGTCTTGTGTACGAACGGTCCACCCGTCATCATCAGTATATACTTCTCTTGTACCCAGATTGATCATGGGTTCAATAGCGAGTACCAAATTCTCTTTCATCTTCGGACCATTCCCACGTTTACCATAATTAGGCACTTGTGGATCTTCATGCAAACTAAGACCTAATCCATGTCCTACCAGTTCTCTCACCACACCATAGCCATGCTTCTTTTCAGCATGTTCCTGTATGGCAAAAGAGATATCTCCAACTCTATTATTTACAATGGCTTTTTCAATGCCTTTGTACAATGACTCCTTTGTAACTTTTACTAATTGAATAATCTCCGGATCACTCTCACCTAACATGAATGTATATGCATGATCACCATGCCATCCATTTAAGATCACTCCCATATCAACAGAAACAATGTCACCATCTTTTAAAGGAATATCATTGGGAAATCCATGAACAACCACATCATTCACCGAAGCACATACATTGAAAGGATACCCTCTGTAATTATAAAAAGAAGGAACTGCTTTATGATCTTTGACGAAGTCTCCACAAAGCTTATCGATTTGCATCGTTGTCATACCCGGCTTCAATACCTTGGCCACTTCAGTAAGTGTTTTACTTACTAAAAGCGCTGCTTCTTTCATCAGGGCTATTTCCGCTTCTGTTTTATAAATGATCATATGATTTCTTCTCGACATGATAAAAAAACAAACCTGTCGTCGCTATCAGCGAGACGACAGGTTTGCAAATATCGTACTTTTTGTTCATGGTCTATGGTCCATGGACCATGGTCTAAAACTAAATCGTTGTTGTAGAAACAGTCTGTCTGCCTTGTATACGACCACCTTTCATCAGTCCATCATATTGACGCATCAACAAGTATGTTTCGATTTGCTGTAGTGTATCCAATACCACACCTACCATAATGAGCAATGAAGTACCACCAAAGAAAGTGCTGAATCCTTGCGTAACACCTAAGCGCTGAGCGAATCCTGGCATGATACCTACCAATGCTAAGAAGATAGCACCCGGTAAAGTAATTCTATCCATGACAGATCCAATATAATCAGCAGTGGGTTGTCCGGGCTTTACACCTGGAATAAAACCGTTGTTACGTTTCAGGTCTTCTGCAATTTGTTTAGGATTAAAGATCAATGCAGTGTAAAGGAAAGTAAATCCGATTACCATGATTGAGTAGATCACCATATACCAAGTATTGCTATGATCGTTGAAGATCTTCACGATACCCTGAGCAGAATCAAGATTGGTAAATGATACGAGTGTAGGCAAGAACATGATCGCCTGAGCGAAGATGATCGGCATTACACCGGCGCTGTTTACTTTGATAGGCAAGAATTGACGAGCACCACCGAACTGACGGTTGCCAATGATCTGCTTAGCATAGTTTACGGGTATTTTACGAACACCTTGAACCAATACGATCAATCCAAGGATGATAGCGATCAGAATAGCGATCTCGATCAAGAAGATCAACAAACCACCACCGGCTCTTTCACCTTTCGCGCTAAACTCCTGAATCAAAGACTGAGGAAGACGAGCAAGGATACCAACCATGATGATGATAGATGTACCATTACCCAAACCTTTGTCTTGAATTTTTTCGCCCAGCCACATTACAAACATGGTACCGGCTGTTAAGGTAATAACAGTAGAGAACCAGAAGTAAGGTGCATAAGCAGGCATGATCGCTTCAGCGTAACCCGGACTGTTCAGGTAGGCAACATATGCACCTGCCTGAAATGCAGTCACGATTACGGTGAGGTAACGTGTCCACTGATTGATTTTTTTACGTCCGCTATCTCCTTCTTTTTGAACTTTCTGTAACTGAGGAACTAAGATAGTCATCAGTTGCATGAAGATAGAAGCAGAGATATAGGGCATGATACCGAGTGCCAATATAGATGCCTGAGAAAAGGCACCACCTGCGAACATATCGAAGATGCCTAACAAACCACCCCCACTTTGGGCAGATTTCTGTGCTTCTTCAATTTTATTAGGATCAATACCCGGCAATACGATGTGGGTACCAAAACGATAAGTAAGAACCAGTGCAAGTGTAATAATGATCTTGTTACGAAGCTCCTCTATCGTCCAAATATTCCTTAATGTCTGAACTAGTTTTTTCACTTGAATGCAATTGTAAGCGTTAATAGTCTTAAACCAAAAAAAGACGCACGTTGTGCGTCTGGCAAGTTACGAAAAAATTACTTGATAATTTCAACGCTACCACCTGCAGCTTCGATAGCAGTTTTTGCTTTTTCGCTGGCTGCATTCACTTTGAAAGATACTTTAGCTTTCAGTTCACCGTTGGCCAATACTTTTACTTTATCGGTACGGCTGATCAATCCATTGATGTATAAATTTTCAAGGCTGAATTCAGTGAAGCCATATTTCTCAACCAATTGATCAATTTGACCTAGGTTGAATACGACGAATTCAACACGATTGTTGTTCTTGAATCCACGCTTAGGGATACGACGCTGTATAGGCATCTGACCACCTTCGTGAGCCATCTTGCTCTTATAACCCGCGCGGCTTTGTCCACCCTTGTTACCTTTTGTAGATGTACCACCCTTACCGGATGCTTCACCACGACCTAAACGTTTTTGCTTGTGTGTAGAACCTTCTGCAGGTTTCAGATTGTGTAGTTTCATGTTGTATTGATTTTGAACTTTCGGGGAATCACCCCTCGCAAATGATTTGAAAATGTGTTGTCAGTGACAGAGAGAATTCTGATTTTTTATAAACAGAAAATGAATCAAGTAAATTGACTCATTTTCATTCCATATGATACGGAACAAATTCTATCTTATCTGATTGGATTAAGCGATCTCTTCAACCTTCACCAGGTGGCTTACTTTATTCACCATACCCAGGATCTGAGGAGTAGCTTCTACTTCTCTTGAAGCATTCAATTTCTTCAAACCCAAAGCGATCAAAGTTTGTTTTTGACGCTCAGATCTGTCGATACCGCTTTTAATCTGTGTGATCTTGATCTTTTTCATAACTACTTTATTGAGTTAGTCTATAGTCCATAGACCATGGACCATGGACTATGGACTAACAACCAATGATTATCCATTAAATACTTTGCTCAGCTTGATCGTACGGGTTTTAGCAACCTGAACGGGTTCACGCAACAGGCTTAACGCCTTGATGGTGGCTTTTACCACGTTGTGAGGGTTAGCAGAACCCAGGCTTTTCGCCAGTACGTCTGTTACACCTGCACTTTCCAGAACAGCACGCATGCTACCTCCCGCGATCACACCCGCACCATGTGCAGCTGGTTTAATCAGCACTTTAGCAGCACCATCTTTCGCCCACTGATCGTGAGGAATGGTTCCATGCATGATAGGTACTTTCACCAAATTCTTTTTGGCATCTTCGATACCTTTAGTGATCGCTTCTTGTACTTCTTTTGCTTTACCCAGACCTTGTCCAACTACACCACTTTCATTACCCACTACTACCAGTGCTGAGAAGCTGAAGGTACGTCCACCTTTAGTGGTTTTCACCACACGGTTAATGGCAACTACTTTCTCTTTCAGTTCCATGTCGCCACCGGCTTTTACCTTATTTACGTTTACTTTAGACATTTATCTAACGATTAATTGTTGTTAGCAGATTAGAATTGCAGACCACCTTCTCTTGCACCGTCGGCTACTGATTTAACACGGCCATGGTACAGATTACCACCACGATCAAATACTACAGTATTCAATCCCAGTTCAGTGGCTTTACGTGCGATTGCCGCACCTACCAGTTTCGCTTTTTCGATCTTGGTTACTTTCTGAGCAGCGATATCTTTATCGCGAGATGAAGCTGCTGCCAGTGTTTGACCATTATCATCATCGATCAACTGTGCATAAATATCAGCATTGCTTCTGAATACAGATAAGCGTGGCTTAACAGCTGTACCAGCCACTTTCTTACGAATGCGGTATCTGATTTTTTGCCTTTGAATTAATTTACCCATTTTGTTTTATTTGTTACTCCCGATTCGGCCGGAAGCATGTTTAACATCTTGTTTCAGTCCATAGACCATGGTCCATGGACCATCGACTAATTATTATTTACCTGCTGCTTTACCTGCTTTTCTTCTCAGGATCTCACCAGCGTATTTCACACCCTTACCTTTGTATGGTTCAGGCTTACGTAAGCTTCTCAATTTAGCAGCTACCTGACCGATCAATTGCTTATCGATACCTTCCAACAAGATCTTTGGATTCTGACCTTTTTCAGTTACCGTAGCAACTTTCAGTTCTTTAGGAACTTCGAAAATGATATTGTGAGAGTAACCCAATGCCAGATCCAAAATGTTTCCGGTATTAGCGGCTTTGAAACCCACACCCACCAACTCCAATTCTCTCTTGATACCTTCAGTAACACCTTTTACCATGTTACTTACCAGTGCACGGTATAAGCCATGCATAGCGCGGTGACGGATCTGATCAGTAGGACGTTCAAATACTACTTCATTGTCTTTGATAGTAACAGTGATATCTCTATCGATCTGCTGCTTCAATTCACCCTTCGGGCCTTTTACAGTAATTTCATTCTCCTTGCTAACAGTGATGGTTACACCTGCTGGGATAGTTACCGGTTTTTTTCCAATACGAGACATAGTCGTTTCTTTTTTATTGTTCAACTAAAATCCTGACCGTGTTCAGCTCCGACTAAAAGCTTAATTGTCAGACAGGACGATCACTTAATTATGAGATGTAGCAAAGAACTTCACCACCCACATTCTGCGCTTTTGCTTGCTTATCAGTCAGTACACCTTTAGAAGTACTCAGGATAGCCACACCCAAACCATTGATCACTCTTTTGATCTCTGCAGGTTTAGCATATTGACGCAGACCCGGACGGCTCACTCTTTCCAGAGAGCGGATCGCAGGTTGTTTAGTAGAAGGATCGTATTTCAACGCGATCTTAATCAGACCTTGTTTGTTATCATCTTCAAATTTGTATTTCAGGATGTAACCCTGTTCGTACAGGATCTCTGTCATACGCTTTTTCAGATTAGAAGCAGGAATTTCTACCAGTCTGTGACCAGCCATCTGTGCGTTACGGATTCTGGTTAAGAAGTCTGCTATAGGATCAGTTACCATTTTTATTAGAATTAATTCGTGTTCAAAATTTTGTACCAATTTCCCGATCTTGATCGGGACAGGGTAGTTTTACCAGCTTGCTTTTTTAACACCTGGAATTTTACCATTCAGGGCCATATCACGGAAGATTACCCTTGAGAGACCGAAGTATCTCATATAACCTTTCGGACGTCCGGTAAGCTGACAACGGTTCTTTAAACGAACAGGTGACGCATTCTTAGGCAGTTTATCCAATGCTGCATAATCACCTGCTGCTTTTAGAGCTGCACGCTTCTCTGCATACTGGGCTACCAAGGCTTCACGCTTTCTTTGTCTGGCTTTTACTGATTCTTTTGCCATTGTTTTATGTTTAGATTTGAGTAGGTTCCGGATTTGATGATTACAAACCGGCTGCTACCAGTTACTTTTTAGTTATTGTCTTTTTTTGCTCCTTTGAAAGGCATACCCAGTTCTTTCAGTAACTCATATGCTTCTTCGTTGGTTTGAGCAGTAGTTACAAAAGTGATATCCATACCAGTGATTCTATTCACTTTATCGATATCGATCTCAGGGAAGATGATCTGCTCAGTAACACCTAATGTATAGTTACCACGACCATCGAACGCCTTATCGCTGATACCTTTAAAGTCACGTACACGAGGTAACGCAACAGATACCAATCTGTCTAAGAATTCATACATCTTCTCTCCTCTCAGTGTTACGCGAGCACCGATTGGCATTCCTTTACGGAGTTTGAAGTTGGAGATATCCTTTTTAGACATGGTAGGAACTGCTTTCTGACCAGTGATCATGTTCAGCTCATCTACAGCGATGTCTACCAATTTCTTATCATTCACCGCACCATTTACGCCACGGTTGATACAGATTTTTTCCAACTTAGGAGCTTGCATTACAGTTTTGTAAGCAAACTTTTTCATTAAAGCAGGTACTACCTCTTTGGTGTACTTGTCTGCTAATCTCGGAGTGTATTTTGCAGTACTCATTACTTGATTACCTCCCCTGATTTTTTAGATATACGAACTAATTTACCTTCTTCACGATTACGCTTTACTTTGGTAGCGCTGCTCGTTTTAGCATCCCATAACATCACATTACTGATGTTGATCGGTGCTTCAATCTTAACGATACCACCCTTTGTATTCTGCGCAGAAGGCTTGGTATGTTTGGTTACGATATTCACACCTTCTACTACCACACGACCTTTATCCACGATAACTTCCAACACCTTGCGGGGCTTTTTCAAGTCCTTGTCATCACCGGCGATCACCACTACGGTATCTCCTTTTTTGATGTTGAATTTGGGTTTAAATCTTGTACTCATCTTTTTTGAGCTTTTAGCTTTTAGCGGTTAGCAATTGCTAACCAAAATTATGATGTCGATCGCCAGTAGCTAACAGCTAATAGCTAACGGCTTATTTATTATTAAAGAACCTCAGGAGCTAGTGAAATAATTTTCATGTATCCCTTATCGCGCAACTCTCTTGCTACTGGTCCGAAGATACGGGTACCACGAGGCTCATCAGAGTTGTTCAGTAATACCACTGCATTGTCATCGAAGCGGATGTAAGAACCATCCTTACGACGCAATTTGTTTTTGGTACGAACGATTACTGCTTTAGATACAGTACCTTTTTTGATACCACCTGCAGGGATCGCATCTTTTACAGTTACAACGATCTTATCACCAATTTTGGCATAATCCTGACCGCTGTTACCTAGTACTTTAATACAAAGCACTTCCTTAGCACCACTGTTATCAGCTACATTCAATCTACTTTCTTGCTGAATCATTGTTTTAGCTTTTAGCTTCCGGCTTAGAAATTTCTTCGCCAGATTTTTTATCAATTTATCAGAGGCTACAGCTCAAATTCTTGCAGCTTGCAGCTTGAATCCGCCTGAGGCGGACTATTATTATTTTGCTTTTTCTACGATCTCAACCAGTCTCCAACGCTTTGTTTTGCTCAGCGGACGAGTTTCCATGATCTTAACCACATCGCCGATACCGCACTCACTTTTTTCATCATGAGCATGGAACTTTGTGGTTTTCTTTACGAACTTTCCGTAGATAGGGTGTTTTACTTTTCTTTCCACCGCAACAGTGATGGTCTTGTCCATCTTATCGCTGGTGACAACCCCGATCCTTGTTTTGCGTAAATTTCTTACTTCAGCCATTGTTTATTTTTTTAAGCTATGAGCTCCGAGCTATGAGCTGTGAGCAAAGTTTTTTTTGATAAGCTTGTCGCTTGGAACTTGAAGCCTGAAGCTTTAAATTCCTAATTGTTTTTTCTTCAACTCAGTCTTCAGACGAGCAATATCTCTGCGCAAACCACGAACAGTCATCGGGTTCTCCAATGGAGAAATTGCATGTGCGAATTCTAATTTTTTCAGCCTTAACTGATCTTCCTGAATTCTTGCCTGCAGATCTGCGACATTCATGTCTTTCAGACCTTTATTGAATTCAACTTTTTTATTTGCCATTTTGGTCAATTTGAAAATTAAGCTTGTAAGTCTCTTCTTACGATGAATTTGGTTTTAATCGGTAACTTCTGAGCAGCGAGTTCCATCGCTTCTTGAGCTACCTGCTGAGATACACCATCGCATTCGAAGATGATACGTCCTGGTTCTACTACAGCAGCCCAGAATTCAGGGTTACCTTTACCTTTACCCATCCTTACCTCAAGAGGCTTACGGGTAATGATCTTATCAGGAAATACACGGATCCACACATTACCTTCACGCTTCATAGCACGGGTCATTGCCTGACGGGCAGACTCGATCTGGCGGTTGGTTAACCAGATGGGTTCCATCGCTTTCAAAGCAAATGAACCGAATGAAATGGAAGTACCACGCTTAGCCACTTCACGAATGCGGCCTTTCTGCTGTTTCCTGTGTTTACTTCTTTTAGGCTGTAACATTTATTACAATTTGAAAATTTGAATAATTGAATTTGAAAATGGGTTGATTTTCAAATTATCTTCTGTCTCTTCCGCCTCCGCCGCGGTTATCTCTTCTATCTCCACCACGACCGCCGCGATCATCTCTTCTGTCTCCGCGTCCTCCGCCTCTTTCTTCACCACCTCTTCTTTCACTCATATCATTCTTACCACCTACGAAGTTTGGATTCAGTTCACGCTTTCCAAGTACTTCACCTTTACAGATCCATACTTTGATACCGATCTTACCGTAAACAGTTTGAGCATATACGTTTGCATAGTCGATGTCCATACGGAAAGTATGCAAAGGCACACGACCCTGTTTGAACTCTTCGCTACGAGCGATCTCAGCACCACCCAAACGACCACTCAACTTGATCTTGATACCTTCAGCACCCATTCTGAGTGTAGAAGCGATCGCCATCTTAGTAGCACGCTTGAAGTTGATACGATTCTCGATCTGACGAGCGATAGTATCTCCTACGATATTAGCATCCAGTTCAGGACGACGGATCTCCAGGATGTTGATCTGTACATCTTCCTTACCGGTTAATTTTTTCAACTCTTCTTTGATACGGTCTACTTCTCCACCACCTTTACCGATGATGATACCTGGTTTAGAGGTGTGGATTGTACCGATCAGCTTACCCAGGGTACGCTCTATTACAATTTTGGCAATACCGCCCTTGTTGATACGGGCGTTCAGGTAAGTACGGATCTTATGATCCTCGATTAACTTGGTAGCATAGTCTTTCTTACTACCATACCAGTTACTTTCCCATCCGCGGATGATACCTAACCTGTTACCAATTGGATTTGCTTTCTGACCCATATAGTGGTTTTACAATTAGTTTTTAGAATCTACGATTAATGTTACATGGTTACTGCGCTTACGTACCCTGTAGCCACGGCCTTGAGGTGCTGGACGCATACGCTTCAGTACACGACCTCCGTCAACGAATACAGTTTTTACCACCAGACTGCTGTCTGCAGCACTGGCGCCATTATTTTTTTGCTCCCAGTTGCTGATGGCACTCTTCAGCAATTTTGCCAAAGGCACTGCATTGTGCTGTGGGTGGTGCTCGAGAATAGCCAATGCCTTCTCTACCTCCATTCCACGGATCACATCAGCCAGCAAACGCATTTTGCGTGGCCCTGTAGGATAATTGTTCAGTTTAGCTACTGCTTCCATTTCTTTATTTGTTTAGGGTATCGCTTCCGGTGGTGCTGCTATTCGCTATCAGCCATCAGCTTTACGCCAAGTGATTACTTTTTAGTTCCTGCGTGTCCTCTGAAGTTGCGTGTTGGAGCAAATTCACCCAGTTTGTGACCTACCATGAATTCGGTTACATAAACAGGAATGAACTTGTTTCCGTTGTGCACTGCAAAAGTGTGTCCAACAAAATCAGGAGTAATGGTACTGCGACGGCTCCAAGTTTTAATTACACCTTTCTTGGTTTTGCCATCATTCATACCTTCAACTTTACCTTCTAAGTTGGCATCAACGTAAGGACCTTTTTTAATCGAACGACCCATATTGAGTTATTTTGAAAATTGGTTCCGATCAGATCGGAAATATTATTTTGCTAATTTTTTACCGTCTCTTCTTTGGATGATCAGTTTATCACTGCCTTTTCCTTTTGTACGTGTCTTCTCACCTTTTGCATACTTACCGGTTCTGCTACGTGGGTGACCACCTGAAGCTTTACCTTCACCACCACCCATTGGGTGATCTACCGGGTTCATCGCAACACCACGCACACGTGGACGGATACCTTTCCAACGATTCTTACCTGCTTTACCAGCTGTTTCCAAGTTATGGTCGCTATTAGAAACCACACCTACAGTTGCGTAACAGTTGATCAATACTTTACGCAATTCGCCAGAAGGCATTTTCAATACTGCGTATTTCTCTTCTTTGTTCGCCAACTGTGCAGATGCACCGGCACTTCTTACCATTTTACCACCTTGTCCGGGCTGCAATTCAATGTTATGAATCATAGTACCCAGTGGCATATTTTTCATCATCAAAGCATTTCCGATCTCAGGAGCTACTTCATCACCAGCGATGATGTTTGCACCCACCTGAATTCCCTGAGGAGCGATGATGTATCTTTTCTCTCCATCCGTATATTGAACCAATGCGATGAACGCAGTACGGTTCGGATCGTATTCGATAGATACTACTGTTGCAGCAATATCTCTCTTGTTTCTTTTGAAATCGATGATACGATAATGTTGCTTGCTACCACCACCCATATAACGCATTGCACGACGACCCTGTGAGTTACGTCCTGCAGTTTTCTTTTGTGGCTCCAACAAGCTCTTTTCAGGCTTGTTAGTAGTGATCTCAGCATAAGCATTTCCGATTCTCCAGCGCGTTCCGGCAGTCATCGGTTTGTACTTCTTCAGTGCCATTTTCTTTGTTTTACCCCTAGCTCCTAAAGGGAAACTAGGTTTTGTTTTTTAATCAACTTTTGCGGTAGTTGAACTACCATACTTTATCATTCTACCTCATGCCCCCTTTAGGGCTTGCCCTCTTCAGGGCTGAGGGTTAAATGTTAGCGTACAGATCAATTGCTTCTCCTTCGGCTACGGTTACGAATGCTTTTTTGTAAGCAGGTTTCGCACCCTGAATAAAACCAGCTTTGGTGTAGCGGGTTTTGTTTTTACCTGGAGCAACAGCAGTGTTCACATCGATCACATTCACACCATAAAATTCTTCTACTGCTTTTTTGATCTCGAGTTTGTTCGCCTTACGATTTACTTTGAAAGCGTATCTTCTCAACTTTTCTTGTTGAGCATTTGCTTTCTCAGTTAAAATAGGCTTTACTAATACTTCACTCAGTTTCATTGTATTTCGGTTGAAACGTTTCTAATTGGTTAAGCTACTGCCTCTTCGTCTGCGAAGATTTTAGCAGTGTTTTCTGTGATTACGAGTACATCTGCATTCATGATCTCATACGTGTTGATGTCTGCCAATAAAGTGCTGGCAACATTGGGTACGTTACGAGTGCTCAGGTACAGGTTATCATTGTACTCCGGTAATACAACCAGTGTTTTCTTATCTGCGATGTTCAGGTTCTTCATCACTTCCACCAATTGCTTGGTTTTAGGTGCGTCCATCTGAATATCTTCCACCACTACGATCGCGCTTTCTTTTGCTTTGTAGCTCAGTGCAGAGATCTTAGCGAGGTCTTTCACTTTACGATTCAATTTGAAATCGTAAGCGTGAGGTTTTGGTCCGAAGATCGTACCACCACCCTTGTACAAAGGGTTACGGATATTACCTTTACGAGAACCACCGGTACCTTTTTGCTTGTGCAGCTTACGGCTAGCACCCTGCACTTCAGCACGGGTTTTTACTTTGTGTGTACCTTGACGGCCTGCAGCCAGGTACTGTTTTACAGCCAGGTAGATCACATGATCATTTGGCTCGATACCGAAAACCTCAGCCGGTAATTCAACCGTTCTGCCGGTCTTCTGTCCTTTTATATTTAATACATCTACTTGCATGGTCATTCAATTAAGTTGTGATTACTTCTGGATTAAAACGATTGAACCGTTATGACCAGGAACAGAACCGCTGATCAGGATATAGTTCTTTTCAGGGAAGATCTTCACCACTTTCAATCCCTTCATTTTTACTCTGTCACCACCCATACGTCCGGCCATTCTCATGCCCTTGAATACGCGTGAAGGATAAGAAGAACCACCGATAGAACCCGGTGCACGCTGACGATCATGCTGACCGTGTGATTGCTCACCCACACCCGAGAAACCATGGCGTTTTACAACACCCTGGAAACCCTTACCCTTGGTAGTACCCACTACTTCAACGCTTTCGCCTTCAGCGAAAATGTCAACAGTAACAGTTTCTCCCAATGCTTTCTCTATGGAATAATTACGGAATTCTTTTACAAATTTTTTGGCGGCTGTTTGAGCTTTTGCGAAGTGATTCAGCTCAGCTTTCGTGGAGTGCTTTTCTTTTTTGTCGCCAAATGCCAATTGAAGTGCGGTGTAACCATCAGTATCCTGGGTCTTCACCTGTGTTACGGTACATGGACCAGCTTCGATGATGGTGCAAGCAGTTTGCTTACCATCTGCCGAGAAGATGCTGGTCATCCCGATTTTTTTACCAATAATACCTTTCATCGTTTTGCGGTTTATGCCCCGCAAGGTTAAAGAGGACATCCCACCGATGAAGCGGGATTCAATCCTTGTTCGCTGCCGACCTTTTCCCTTTACCCGCCGTAGCTTTAGCGAAGGAGGGTTGCTTTTTAGCTAACCACCTTCGCTAAAGCTATGGTGGTCGTTGGAAGTACCGGAAGTAAACAAACCTCGAAGGGCCTGTTTATATGTATGATCTCGGATGTCTGATGTCTGATTTAAAATCAGTAATCTTAATCTTTGACCGTTTATTTATTCAGAGCTGCTTTCTTCTCTATTTAAGTAAAGAGTTGGCAGATGACTAATTTATTTGATAAGAACTAATGCTCGCAGCTCATGGCTCGTAGCTCGTAGCTTTACGCTTTAATTTCTACCTCAACACCAGAAGGCAGATCCAATTTGCTCAGGGCATCTACTGTTCTTGATGAAGACGTGTAAATATCCAGCAAACGCTTGTGAGTAGCCAGTTGAAACTGCTCACGACTCTTCTTATTCACGTGTGGTGAACGCAGTACAGTGAAAATTCTCTTGTGTGTAGGCAAGGGAATTGGACCAGTTACTACGGCACCAGTGCTGCGCACTGTTTTTACGATTTTCTCAGCAGATTTATCTACCAGATTGTGATCGTAAGATTGTAATTTGATTCTGATACGTTGAGACATAGTCGAAACCCAATTTTCTGATTGGGGTTGCAAAGGTAAGGGACTGTAATGGAATGGTCAAGAAATTCATAAATATTTTTAAGAAAAAACGGAAGATTTGCGGGATTTTAGAGTAATTGGGTGCTTGGTACTGGGTACTAGGTGCTGGGTTATAGGAATTTTTGATGGTTAGAGCACATTTTTTAGGGTTATTGGAATGTATAGATAGTCTTATGAGAGGGTACTGACCGGATATTGACAGATAACTGAGAAGGTCGGTAATGGGTTAAGTAAAGGTTATGGCAGAGATACGACAGTGATAAGAACTTCATAAGAGAGTCATAAGAGAATCATAGTGAAATGATAATAAAACCATAGAGAAACCATAGTGAACCCATAGTGAACTCATAGCAAAATCCTTAATTTCACGGCAATAACCCAACTATGGCCAGAAAGAAACCCACTTCCCCCTTTTCTGATAAGCAAATTGCTGATAAACAAGGTTCTACAAATTTTAAAACTGAGAATAAGAGTTCCTGGATACCCATGATCATCGTGGGGCTGTACATGGCTGTTCATTTTATTACCAATATGAACGCTATAGATGTGATGGGACCTCAATGGCTGTATGTATCATTGTTGGATATTCTTGTGGTGATGTATATCTGGGCCAGAAAAGACCTGTATAAAGATGTGATCCTCTCCATTT
This sequence comes from Chitinophagaceae bacterium, assembly GCA_016741945.1. Lineage (GTDB taxonomy): Bacteria > Bacteroidota > Bacteroidia > Chitinophagales > Chitinophagaceae > Sediminibacterium. Next base: position 8,905 of record JACVCQ010000001.1, on the reverse strand, counting down.
ATAGACAATTATATACAAAACTTTATTTATCGCTTTTTCTTCTCGCAGGCCTGTCTATTTTCTTTGCCATGAATCAGGTGGAAGCCTGGGTTTGCTTTGTAAGGTTCATTGTAACATTGATTGCCTTTTTCAATCTAGCTATCCTATTTGCCAATCAACAGGGGTCATTTATACTGATATGTAGACTACTAGCCGCTGTTTTATTAGTAGAATCCATACAATATTTTAATAAACTTTTTGATGGAATTGCTGAAACATCTCTCGGTGCATTGATCAGTTCACTTAATGGCAATACAGGTAATAAAAATATTTTTGCAGCCAGCTTGGTTATCAAAATACCATTTGTATTATATGCTTTGTATCAGGCTAAACTGGCAGAACGCATTTTTCTTATTCTTGCTTTAACACTGGGTATTGCCACTATTTTCATGGCTAGTGCCCGTGCTTCTTATGTAAGCTTAATTTTAGTGTCGTTGTTTTTCCTTGGATTTTTATTTGTGCAATTCCTTCAACAAAAGAAGGCGGATCAACTATTACTGCGATCTGCATATCTGCTTTTGCCTCTTTTATCTGCTTTTTTTATTACACAGGCCATTAATACACAAGTAACTACATTACAGCAAAGCAATAGTGGTCGTTATGGCAGTGTGATTGGTAATATTAGTTCTATCGCATTGACCAATGACGCTTCAAGTTATCGTTTTAAATTATGGGAACATGCATTTGATTATATTGCCGAGAACCCTTTGATGGGTTGTGGATATGGTAATTGGAAGCTGGCTTCTATTCCTTATGAGAAAGAATATATTGATGACTTAAATGTACCCGCACATGCTCACAATGATTTTTTAGAACATGCTGCAGAATTAGGTTTATTAGGTGGATTATTGTACTTATCACTATATGTGTGTCTTTTCTATTGTACGATCAAAACTTTACGATCCACTGCCGGCGAGCAAACAAAACTAATTGCATTATTTTCTTTCATGGCATTAATTGTATATGCTGTAGATGCAGGTTTGAACTTTCCGATTGAAAGAGCGATCATGCAAGTATTTTTTGCATGTGTAACCGCTATCAATCTTGGGAGTTATATTAAGGCTAAACAAGCAATCAATGATGACAATACGGTAAAGGTGAATCCTACTTTTTCATTGGCTCATCCATTGTATGGCATTATTACTATTTTGATATTATTACCAACTACATACGTTACCTATTTAACTTATGTTTCACTGAAAGCTCAGTTTCGTGTTGTTCCGGATCTGAAAAATGAACCCATGAGTATTCCCCTCACTGAAGTGAAAACCATGTTCCCCCCCATTCCGAATCTTACTTCTTCGTCGCAACCCATTGATGCCATTCTAGGCAGGTATCATTCCGAGAACAAACAGTATGATGAGGCATTGCGTTTACTAAGAAAAGCTATTCCGCATAATCCGCATATTTACTACAGTCAGTTTTTAATGGCAAATGTTTTTTTTAATACTGATCAAATGGATAGTGCAAAATATTATGCTGAAATGGCTTATTACAATAAACCCAGAGCCAATACTTATTACCAAACTTTGGTTGCCGTACATGCAAAAAGAAGAGATACTGCAGGTATTGCCAAAGCATTTAGAACCTATACTAAATATCGTAATGAACCTTTTGCATGGAACTTATATCTCATGGGTTTACTAAATTCACTACAGAAAGGAACACCTGAGTTATTAAAGCTAGCCGACAGTGCACTAAATCTTTTTGGTCCGAAAGGAAGTAGACCAGCCAGTGAAACTGATTATGCGAATCTGATGCAAAGAAAACAGGAAATTACGAATAACATCAACTTTAGCGGTACGATTAGTACAAATCGGGAACAAACAGCAACTTCCTTACAACAAGCTACTCAGATATATAATGAAGGGGTTGTCGCTTTCACTAAACAAGATTATAAAACTGCAGCTGCCAAATTTGTACGTGCGGCTGAGATCAATGCGTTTAATTACGCGATTTATGAAAATGCCGGTGTAAGCTTTTTTAATTTAAACCAATTCAGAAAAGCTATTTTTTATTTCGATAAAGTAATTGCGCTGAAAATTTCCAACGATGGCAAATCGGAATTCTTTAAAGGAATCAGTCATATTAATCTGGGCGAAAAGGAATTGGGTTGTCAGACCTTACAAATTGCCAAGTCGAAAAATTATAATGAGGCGAATAATATTATTGCGCAGTATTGTAATAAGTGAAAGGTGAAAAATGAAAGGTAAAAGGATAGTCCTATTTCACTTTTCACCTCCACACCTCCAAAAAAGCCCCAACATCACTGCTGGGGCTTTTTCTATGTGAGCAATGCCTCGTCCTAGAATAAGTTGACACAAAAGTTGACTTATGATGAGTATCAATCATTTAAAGAGAACCCAAAAGGACTACAGTTTATCCTTTAAACTTCAGGTAGTTGATGAGGTTGAAAAAGGTCATTTAACTTGGAAACAGAGTCAAAAGAAGTATGGTATCCAGGGAAGAAGTACAGTTTTGGTATGGTTAAGAAAACACGGAACTTTAGATTGGACAAGTAAAGCTCCCATGAAAAAGAAAGCTCCACCCAAGACTTACATATCGCAACTGGAAGCAAAGATCAAACGGCTTGAAGCAGAGAAAGAGATATTAAATCGAGCCATAGATATTGCTGATGATATGTTCAATACTGAGATCAGAAAAAAGTTCTTACCCCTGTCACAAGCAGCTTCCGACAAACAGGGGGAAAAAGAAGAGAACACAGCGTCGGAAGAATAGCATTAGCCTTAGGTTACAGTCGTCAAAATGTGTACAAGCAGCAAAAAGATAGAGTAAAAAAGACCTTGGCACTAGAGGCTGTTAAAAAGCTAGTGGATAGGGAGAGAAAACAGCTGCCTAGAATTGGAACCCGTAAAGTGTATCATCTAATCAAAGAGGATCTAAAGGAGAATGGACTGAGGTTTGGTCGGGATGTCTCGTCCTAAAATAAGTTTACAGTTTTCTACTTAATCCTGTTGTTGCTTTACAATATTAGGTAAAGAGGAGGATTTACCCCATCTTCTATTAACTAATAATGATTGTTCATGTACAGTTTCAGGAGTAAGCATATTGATACTTTGATGTGGTCGTTTGTTATTATAACGATCCACAATGCAGGTTAACAGATTCGTTGCTTCTTGGTAGTTTGTAATGTGATAATGCTTGAGATATTCTTCTTTTAATATCCCGTTTATTCTTTCTGCAATTGGATTTTCTAATGGGTCACCACTTTCTGTCATACTAATACGAATACCATTTTCTTGTAAAATGGTTACATATTCTGAAGAGCAATATTGGATTCCTCGATCAGAATGATGAATAATATTGCGGTGGTCTTCATTCTTCAGCGCCATTTGAAGTGCTTTTGTGGTGTGAACAGCTTCAAGACTTTCCCCTATTGAGTAGCCCATAATTTTATGTGAGTAAGCATCGGTAATTAAACTGATATATAAAAAGCCGTTTATCACTGGTAGGTAGGTTATATCTGCAACCCACAACTGATTAGGGGCGTCAGGATACCATGACTTAATCAAGCTAGGATATCTTTTAAACCAATGATAAGATTGCGTTGTATTGATCTTTCTTTTACGTTTTCTTACCAGTAATTTATTAACTGACATTAGTTTAAATAAAGCATCCCGGCCCATTTTAATCTGATGATCCAGAAGAAATGATTGAAGCATGCAATAGAGTTTTCTAGTACCTATTGCTGGATGCATACGCCTTAATTCTTTGACTTCATTTAATACTAATTCTTCTTCTACTTGAAGCTCTTCAATGTGCCAGTAAAACTGATAATACGCCTGACGAGTAACACCAAGCAACCGACAGAGCCGTATCAGGCTTACCGACGGATAACTGTCTTTCATCTCTTTGATTACTTGGTATTGTGCTTTTTTCTGATAGGGATATTTAGTTCCTTTTCAGCCTTTTCAATAATTCGCTTATAAGCCTCAGCTTGCAATTTAGCATCCTCAAGCTGTAGTTCAAGGTCTCTGATCCTCTTATCAGCATCAATAGCGTTGGTTGGCTTAGGCGTGCTGTTTGACAAAATACTTCGTTTTAAAGAAGCTAAGTTACACTTTTGTTCAACCTTTTCTATGTAGCCTAAACGTTTCATCCAAGTACAAATGGCACTCTTAAAATGGATATTGTACTTGCGTTGAATTGATGTCTTGGATTGCCCTGTTGACAAATACTCCTCAATCACTTTTCGTTTGAATGATTCATCAAACATCTGACGAATCTCTAGTTTGTGTTCCATATAATCCTGTTTTTGGTTTACTTTAGGTGTAAACCTATTTCAGGACTAGACAGGATAAGCTCTTTGACTTAATGCGTCATTATGGGTTACAAATCAAGCCCCGTAGACGCTACACACAAACAACCATGAGTAAACATTGGCTAAGGAAATGGCCTAATCGTATCAAAGGGAAAACAACAAATCATCAGGATGAAATATGGGTAAGCGATATAACATACATAAAGACTGAACAGGGAAATTGTTATTTGAATATGATAACGGATGCCTACAGTAGAAAAATTATGGGCTATGCTATAGAAGATAATATGGAAACACAAAGCATGATTAAAGCTTTGAATATGGCTGTAACTCAACGAAACAACCCGAGTATGGCAACCATCCATCATTCAGATAGAGGAATGCAATATTGTAGTAAAGAATATGCATTATTGACAGCAGAAAATAACATTCAATTAAGTATGACAGAGAATGGAGACCCTTACGAAAATGCATTAGCCGAAAGGATGAACCGTACCATAAAAGAAGAATTTGGGATGGATCGGAAAATGAAAAGTAAAGAACAGGTCAAACAATTAGTTCGAGAAAGTATATTTTTATACAACAACAAAAGACCCCATATAGCCCTTCAAATGAAAACGCCAGATCAGGTCTACAACAAAAAAATCCCGGCTACCTGAGGCAACCGGGACTTATTTTAAAACTGTCAACCTATTTTAGGACTATTCATATCTTTAACAGAACCTCCCATAAGTGCATAGCAAATAGTCGTAACTTTGCAGACGCACGGGGTCGTACTGGTTTTGACAGCATATGGTACGGTTGGTGTAAGCATGCAGTGCGTTGGATAATTAGCACTTTAATCTGAATATTCAAACTTCAAATGGCAATACACAGTATGCCATGGCTGCCTAATCAGTGATTAGTTAGTCATTTGGGCCGCCGCACAGGTTGATCTGTTACCAGGTGCCGCCGCCGACTCAAAATAAACACAGGTTGCTACGACAGAAGGCTGTGACTGTTGTTTAAGACCATCCAGCTAAGTGTATTGTTGGTTTGTTCGTGTCCTGCAATACACCGACAAATAATCATGAAATAAGCATGTAGAAAGCTAATGGTAGCGATGTTTGGACAGGGGTTCGACTCCCCTCGACTCCACTGAAAGAGGAAACGTAAAACACGATTTCCTCTTTTATTTATATTCAATTAATTATATACAATAGTTATTGATAATCAAATATATTAAGGCATATTGAAGTCATTTACTCATTTATTTAAGTAAAAAAATATTATTTTGATATAATGCTAGTTCGCAGATCAGATATTGATTCATTAAAGACTTTGTCATCTGCCCATGAAATGGTAAATGTCAAGCATATTCCGAAAACGTTTAAAGACGAGTTCGATCGATTCTTTTTTGGAAAGACCCTCGTGAAGAAACAGGGTTCTGTATTTGCTTATCCAAACGATATCAGACAGTGGGTAACTTACATTGTCAACAGATATAATGCTTAACCACAAATGCTTCCACCTATTTAGAAGCATTCAATAATACCCAGGCTGTTTACCCGATATTCCAGAACAGAAAAAATAAAAGAACCACTTATAATTTCTGGCCTACTGAGCACCCCCAGATATTTCCCCACTCGGGTTGGCTAAACTTATTTAACAAAAGCAGGGTCTTGCCTGATGATATGGATGATACAGTAATACTGCCAATGGCTCAGAGAAAATCTGATTCAATCGCATCCGAAATTCATCAACTCATGCAAGCATACGCCAACAATAAAAGTAAAAGAGTAACAAATACCTTTCCTGAATATGTTAACCTATCAGCTTATTCTACCTGGTTTGGCAAAAAAATGGCGATTGAATTTGATATGAATGTAATGTCCAATGTGCTTTACTTCGTTCAGTATTATAATCTGCCATGGACATCATCTGATTCTGCAAGTCTGTATTTTATTGAAGATGTGATAAAAACAAATCATCATATCACTGTTGCTGACTATGTCAGTCCACAATACGCTACACTTCCATTGATTTTATACCATGTTTCAAGACTCATGGCTTTGAAACCTATTGCTTCATTAGAGAAACTAAAACCTCAACTCATTGAAGACACCAAAAGGACTTTGCGTACAGCTAATACATTTATAGATAAAGTGATATTGAGCACTGCCTTATTAAGATGGGGAATAATTCCACCAGAAATATTGATACAAAGTGAATCTCAATTAATTGATCTAATCGAAGATGAGGAGTTTTGTTTTTTTATTTCGAATATGGGGTCCATTATGTCTGATAATGCAAAAAAAATGATGACGAAAACCCGATTAGGTACTTTTTACTATTACTGCCCGGCTTATAACCACGTATTGCTAGTTGAAAATCTTATATGGTGCAAGCGAATGGGTTTAAGTAAATAAATCATTAAGAAGGTAATATTAACGTATCAATACAACTACTTCTTCTTTTATGCATATCATTTCGCCTTTCATAGGCTCCACAATATGCATAAAAGAAGAAGAATAGCACAAAGTCATTTAAGTTTCTGACCAGTAGATTTATTTAAACAATCTCCAGAAATCCAATCCCAATGCATACGCCATCAATCCCAACAACAAGATCATACCTACCATCTGTGCATACTCCATGAATTTGTCTCCGGGTTTACGTCCGGTAATCATTTCAATGAGTGTGAAGAGTGCATGTCCGCCATCCAAAGCAGGAATGGGCAAAATATTCATAAACGCAAGTACAATGGAGAAGATGCCGGTTAATGTCCAGAAACGCTCCCAATCCCATACACCGGGGAATGTATTACCGATACTGATTACACTTCCCAATGAATCACTTGCATCTACCTTACCGGTAAATATTTGCTTGATGCCTGTGATATAACGATCCAGGGTTTCCCAACAACGATTAAAGCCAACCGGAATGGCTTCCATGAAAGTAAATTCTTTGGTTACTGTACCAAACATCACTAAAGGAGACACTGCCAAAAAGCCGAGTTTACCTTTATCATTGACCCTCGCTCTTACATCCACAGTATCTGTACCACGCAATACGGAAATTGTAACAATAGAATCTTCATACCCTTTAATCAATTGTTGGTATTGATGATAAAATTGAAAAGCAGTACCATTCAATCCAACCAAAGTATCACCTTTACGCAATTCGTTCTTGGTGAATACAGCATCTTTTGATGATACAGAATCTACAATAGTAGGATATTGTGGAACAATCATCCCCCCCGTTCTTCTATTCTTCACCAGTTGCTTAACAAATCCATCCGGAATATTGAGTGTGATGGTAGATCCGGCTCTTTCTACTTGAATGTTTTGTGCATCATTCAACATGAGTTCGGATTCTAGTGTACCGAAATTTTCTAATGTTTTTTGATTGATCCCAACGATCCTATCTCCATCCTGAATACCAATTGATTTTGCTAATGAATCAGCATGTATCCCATACTTCAAATTTTTAACGGGCAAGTATTCTTCGCCCCATTTCCAGGTGATGCCAATAAAGATGACAATAGCCAACAATACATTCACTACAACTCCACCCACCATGATGATCAATCTTTGCCAAGCCGGTTTAGCACGAAATTCCCAAGGTTGGGGTGGCAATTTCATTTGCTCTTTATCCAGGCTTTCATCAATCATTCCCGCGATCTTTACATAGCCACCGAAAGGAACCCAACCCAACCCATATTCTGTTTCCCCCTTCTTGGTTTTCCAAAGACTGAACCATGGATTAAAAAATAAATAGAATTTATCTACCCTACACTTGAACCAGCGTGCCGGTAAAAAATGTCCCAGTTCATGAAGAACCACGAGGATAGAAAAAGATAAAATGAATTGTCCGGCCTTGACCGCCACACTACTCCAATCAATTGCTAATAAAGTCATACAGATTTCTGCTGTGTTTTAAATTTCAAAAGTCTTTCTCTCGTGCAGTTATAAAGAATTGGTGGTGAAAATAGGAAAAAGATTACAGGTGAATTAAAGTGGCGGCGAAATTTCGTGCTTCTCCATCACTTTCAAAATATTCTTCTAAGCTAGGTTTCTCTATAAACGTTGTCTTACGCATGGTTTGTTCTACTACTTCTGTCATGTCTAAAAAGCCAATCCTGTTACGTAAAAATGCAAAAACAGCAATCTCATTGGCTGCATTTAAGATACAGGGCATATTACCACCTTTGTGGAGGGCCTCCATCGCTAATGCCAGATTGCGAAAGGTTTTGGTATCGGGTTCTTCGAATGTGAGGGTATTGGGCTTTTTAAAATCATACCGGGGGAAAGCATTGGGTATTCTTTGAGGAAAAGCCATGGCATACTGAATGGGTAATTTCATATCCGGTAAGCCCATTTGTGCTTTGATACTACCATCTTCAAATTGAACCAAACTATGAATAATACTCTGTGGATGTACTACGACTTCAATCTGATCAGGTCTCAGATTGAATAACCATCGAGCTTCAATCATTTCTAGCCCTTTATTCATTAAGGTTGCCGAATCGATACTGATTTTGGCCCCCATTCTCCCATTAGGGTGGTGAAGGGCATTATCTCGTTTTACCTTGCCTCAGAATTT
>JACVCQ010000108.1 GCA_016741945.1 Chitinophagaceae bacterium | reverse complement strand
ATTCAGGTCCTCTGCACTTACAGAACTAATATAGCTACCCAACTGGCGACGTGTAGTACCCTGTGAGTTACCTGTAACAATTACTTCATCCAATTTGGAAACATCATCTGCCAATTCCGCATTTAGCGTATAGCTATTGTTACCTGCGGTTACAGTGAAAGAAGCTTGTTGTGTTTTGTAGCCGGTACCGGAAAATACCAAAGTATAGCTACCAGGTTTCAAAGAAGCGGAGAAACTAAAAGTACCGTTATTGTCTGTAGCGGCACCTACGTTGTTTTCTCTGATAAATACGGAAGCTGCTTCAACAGCAGCCCCACCTTTAGCAGTTACTTTGCCGGATACGCGCACCTGCGCAATACCAGCAGCCGTAATCAAACTTGTCAACAGCAGCAAGAAAGCTGTTTTCAGTAAGACCGGCTTCATAAGCGGTTTCATTTTCATATTTCAGCGTTTATAGATAATTACAAAATAGTAATGCCTTGTTTCTTATAGGGTTCAAATACAGGATTTGAAGGATCAAGTTCTGTAATAATCGTATTGATCTCTTCCAATCCACATATGGTTAGTCGCTGATGTGTATTCAGCTTTTCTGAAATAGACAGTATCACTGTTTTTTCAGCAGCCTGAATCATCGCTTTTTTCACTTGTATCACTTCCCAATCATTGTCTGTAATACCCGTTTCATCAATAGCATTGATCCCCATGATACAGAGGTCGGCTTTAATTCCTGCAATTTTAGAAATAGCCTCACCACCAACAGCGATCTGAGAACTTTTAGAAATTTTATCTCCCAAAAAAATCACTTCAATATTTGGATGTTGTGCATACTCATGTGCAGCCGGGATACTACCGGTGAAAAAAGTAGCATTCAAATCAGAAGGTAATAAACGAGCCATTTCAATAACAGTGGTTCCTCCTGTTGTCAGAATAAACATATTATTCCTGATCAATGAAACCGCTTTACTGGCAATTACCCTTTTGCTATCTGCCTTGTATACGTCTGATTTTAAAAAGGAGCTATGAAATGATTTAGATAATGCGCCTCCATGCACTTTGATGATTTTATCCATTTCCGCAAGCTCATTCAAATCGCGACGGATCGTATCTTCAGACACATTGATTTCACTGCTCAGGTCAGAAGAGAGTATACGATTATGCAAATCTATTTGGCGTAAGATATATGCCTGTCTTTCGGTTTTCAGCATAGCAGCAATAAATAAGTTTCCTAAAATTAATGCGGGAAAATGCGTATTTCCAAATATTTTTTGCAAGAAAATGCACAATGATGCGTTTTTAAGTCTAATTTAAAGGCATGAATCCGAATATTTCAGCATTATATACAATCGCCAATAAGCCTGAAAGAATCATTATCGGCCTTATGAGCGGCACTTCAGTAGATGGGTTGGATGTGGCTGTATGCCGAATATCGGGCCAAGGAACCCAAACAAACGTGCAATTACTGGCATTTGAGACAGTATTATATGACAAAACATTCAAAGACCATATCAAATCTGTTTTTTCAAAACGAAATGTTGATCTGGAAAAAGTTTGTTTGCTCAATGCATGGGTAGGAACAGAACATGCTTCCATTATTCTGAATTGTCTCAAAAAATGGAATATCAATCCAGGGTCTGTTGATTTAATCGCTAGTCATGGACAAACTATTTATCATGCCCCGAAATTGTTACATCCAGATGATGAATTTGATAATGCAACTTTGCAAATCGGCGACGGAGATCATATTGCTGTTAAAACAGGTATTATCACCTTCAGCGATTTCAGACAAAAACATGTTGCGGCTGGTGGCGAGGGAGCACCATTGGCTGTGTATGGTGACTATTTGATTTTTAGTAGTCGTAAAGAAAACCGGATCATGTTAAATATTGGTGGCATTGCGAATTTTACTTATTTGCCTTCCGGATTACAGGTAGCAGAAGTATTTAGTACGGATGTGGGTACTGGCAATACTTTGATGGATGCTTATGTACAAGCACATTTCCCTGGAAAATATTTTGATGAAAACGCCGCCATCGCCAAACAAGGAAAAATACATGAAGCGTTATTACTAGCATTGAAGGAGAATGATTTTTTCACCAATGATTTTCCCAAAACCATCGGACCGGAATTGTTCAATCTTGATTATCTCAATGCTGCGATGCAAAAAGCCGGTGCCAGTGATCTTTCACATGGAGATATCATGGCAACGCTGAATCGATTCTCTGCAGATATGATTGCGGATGCATTACACAGATGTATGACCCATAGAACTGATTTTGTGGTTTACACCAGTGGTGGTGGCATGCATAACCCCTTGCTCATGGAACATATTCATGAGCAGTTACCCGGTATCACATTCAGAGACACTGCAGAATTAGAAGTAAATCCTGATGCCAAAGAAGCGGTACTTTTTGCCATTCTCGCCAATGAAGCCGTAGCGGGTGGACAAGTAGCTTTGGGAGCAGGAAGAAATGGTATTCCCGCAGTTAGCATGGGTAAAATCAGTTTCCCAGCTTAAGCAATACGGACTTGGATTAAATTTTTTTGAAAAAAAGTAAAACAATTGAAGACATAATTTACCACCTAACATGCTACATAACATTTCATCCAATTTCATAGGATTAGGACATTCTCTCTTACTATTTTCATGAAAATGAAAACCATGAAAGCAATATTGCTATTATTTCTGCTTTTAGCAGGTACCATTGCGACTGCGCAAACCAACAATACCATTGAAAAAAAGAAGTTTCATTTTGGTGCAGAACAAGATACCAGTGCCGGTTATGCACAAGCAGTGAAAGTAGATAATGTGATTTATGTTTCCGGAACTGTTGCACTTGATATTACACCAGCATCTATTAAAAGATTGTATCAAACGATTGAAAGAAGTCTTGCTGCCTTTGGTGCTACCCTACAAAATGTGGTAAAAGAAAATTTGTACACCACTGACATCGAAGCCATGAAAACCCACAATGAAGCCAGAAAAAAAATGTATAAAGGCGATTATCCCGCCGCTACATGGGTACAGATCAGTCGTTTGTATATGCCGGAAGCTAAACTAGAGATTGAGGTGATTGCCCACTTACCAAAGAAATAATGACTGAAGTATCTTTTTCGTCTATTGAAAATCAGCAAGTTGATGTTTGCTGTTTAACTTACTACTCAAAAAGAGGAATCGAAACTGTACAAAATTTCTTGCTGTATTATCACCAATAAACTTATTTAACTCACTGTAAGTTTCTGTAGTTCATATCGTCTTCCTCAGAGAATCATCTGTATAAACGATATGAAGTTAATCATCACTAAAGTTTTATTGGTATGCATGTCAATAATAACTTCCACTGCCTGTAACAAGCAAGAAGCCACTCAAATAACTCCACCAGTGGCAACTCCCTCCCCGACATTGCCTTCAGGCCAAACACTTTTAGTATCCTTTTCAAGGAATGAAATTAATGCGGATGGTTTTGATGAAACCCGTATTAGAGTAACAGATAAGGATAATAATGATGTAACCTCATCTTCCGCCATTTTCATCAATAATACACAACTATCTGGCACGATATTTTTTACTTCACTTGCCGGTACTTATCGGGTTAAAGCAGTTCGGAATAATATTGAGTCACCGATAGCTAGTATCAATGCTGTTTCTCCGGGACCATCGGCTTTCAAACAAAAAGTAATTGCTGAAATGTATACCGGCACTTGGTGTGGCATTTGTCCGGGAACCATTATTCCACTTGAAGAGTACATCAAGACGAAACCTGAAATTATTTATATAGGTATTCATGGTCCCATGGGAAGTAATGATCCCTATACCTATTCATTTGACTCACAACTGAGAAACAAATTTGGAGTTGGTGGAGTACCTACTGTGATCGTAAATCGATCTGACAAATGGGACGGAAAAAATAATTCACTCGATATTTTAACACAACAAAGGCCTGCATTGGGTCTTGCCATTGAGAGTTCTGTTTCAGGAAATGCTATTTCAGCTAAGGTGAAAGTGAAATTTGATGTGAGTACAAGTATTCCCTTAAAAATAGTGGTTGCATTGGTAGAAGATAATCTTATTTATAATCAAGCTAACTACGGACATTACGGTTTACCCAATCCAATTGTAGGCTTTTCTCATAAAAATGTATTACGGAATGCTGGTACAGACATTTTCGGTGATAAGATTCCCACTGCTGAACAAGTAAAATCAAATATCTGGCAAAAGGAAGTAACGCTTAATAGTAGTGGATTTAATATCACCAATTGTAAAGTGGTTGCTTATGTCTTATTCGATTCGGATGCACAAACTAGAAAAGGAATTCTTAATGCGCAAATAGCTGCTGCGGGACAAACAAAAAATTTCGATTAATGCAAAAGATGATACTACTATTCGCTTTATGTATTCTTTTCGTTCATCATACCAGTGCTCAAAATGAACTTCCGGATGTTAAGGTGAAAAACTTATCCGGCAAGGAAATCAGCTTCAACACCATCTGTAAATCAACTGATACAGCATTGGTGATCAGTTTTTGGGCTACCTGGTGTATTCCTTGTATTACTGAAATGGAACTGCTGAATGAACAATATGAAGATAAAAGAAAAGAATTTCCCTATAAAATCATTGCTGTTTCAATTGATGACACAAGAACTGTTAATAAAGTCAGACCATTTGTAAAAGGAAGAGGTTGGCAATTCGACTTTTATACAGATACCAATCATGACCTTAAGCGAGCACTAAATATCAATGATATTCCTCATATTCTTATCATCAAGAATGGTAAAATTATTTATCAGCACACTGGGTATACCCCTGGTAATGAAGAAAATATTTATCAAAAGCTCAAAACCAACTAAACAATGCAACTGAGGTATTTATGCCCTGTGATTCTTGCTTGTTTTTTCTTCATACTATTTTATGAACTAAAGGCTCAGTCTCCGCCTCCCATTACCAATGGTCATATTAGCGGTAGCTTTGAATCATACTCTCAATTATATTTAAGAGATAAAAAAATTAATGCAGTCTTACCACAAGACAGATTAGCATCCAATAATTTTTTAAAACTTGATTATACACTCAAAAAAATTGCAATTGGCGTACAATACGAAAGTTATTTACCTGCTATTGCCGGCTTTCCTTTTGTTTTAAATCAAAGTAAAATCGTTAATAAGTATTTTAAATACACAGATACCAAGTTCGAAATACAAATTGGTGATTTTTATGACCAATTTGGTAGCGGTCTTATTTTTCGTTCCTGGGAAAACAGACAAATCGGTATCAACAATGCACTTGAAGGGGTTAAATTAGCAGTAACGCCTCTTCCCTTTTTACACTTGAAAGGCATTTATGGTAGACAGAGAAAGATTTTCGACTATGCGAACTCTGTAGTAAGAGGTGTGGATGCCGCTATAGATTTCTCAAAAATCAACAAGGATTTCAGTGGAAATACTTTTGTAACACTCGGTCTAAGTTATGTGGGTCGCTATCAACAATATACCGGACCAGATCCGGATTTTCCGGCTACTGTTAATGCTTATGGAACACGTCTGGAAATTGTGGGACAAAGGGGGTCTTTCTCAGCAGAATACGTTTACAAAGATAGAGACCCTAATGTGGTGAATAATTTTAATAAAACCGCGGGAAGTGCTTTACTGATCAATACAGGCATTACAGAAAATAACCTTGGATTAAATATTAGTTTACGATCATTGAAAAATTTTGATTTCAGAGGTGAAAGAGATGCCATCGGTACTTCTGTACCTGTAAACTTTATACCGGCACTCACCAGACAACATGACTACCTTACATCAAATATTTATGTATACAATCCACAAGCTGCCGGGGAAGTTGGTGGGCAAGTAGATCTTTTTTATCAAATCAAAGGCAGTAGGAAACAACCATCCAGAATAGCTGTAAATTTTGCACAGTACCGCGCTTTGGGTATCGACAATAAGCTACTCAGCATTAGCAATAACAGGTATTTCAGTGATTTCAATATTGAGTGGAAGAAAAAATGGAGCAACCAATTGAATACCACACTTGCCTATCACAATGTTTTTTACAATAAATCGGTGATAGAAGGAGGCATCTATGAAAATACCAATGCCAATATCTTCATTATGAATAACCTTTTTAAATATGCAAAGAACAAATCTTTCCGATTTGAATTACAAGCGCTTTTTTCTGAACAAGATAATGGAAGCTGGGCAGCAGCGGTAACTGAATTTGGCTTTGCACCCGCATGGAATTTTTATTTGAGCGACTTATACAATTATGGCGTTTTAGATACCCATTATCCAAATATTGGAGGTAGTTATACTAAGAATGGAACAAGATTTTCACTAGGGTATGGCAGACAAAGAGCCGGCTTAATTTGTATTGGAGGTGTTTGTCGTTTTGTTCCTGCTGCTACGGGATTTAGTGCAACCCTTACTAAAACATTCAATAATTAATTTATCGTCTGCTTGCAATCAATAAGTTCAGGTCGGTGAACTTGAGGTCGAATTTTTGACTAATATAAAAATCAGTCAAAGCACCCTTGAACATATAGATCCCTTCCCGTAGATTGAAGTTATGCCATACCATTTCTTCCAGTCCACCTTCATCACTCACTTCCAGAATCAAAGGCATGAGTACATTGCTGATGGCCTGACTTGCTGTTCTGGCAAAACCACTGGGAATATTGGGTACACAATAGTGGATGACATCATGCTTTACAAACGTGGGGTGCTGGTGACTGGTTAGTTCACTGGTTTCGAAACAACCGCCACGATCAATCGCTACATCAATAATAATACTACCCGGACGCATTGCTGCTACCATTTCTTCTGTTACCACTACCGGTGCTCTTCCAAATTCATTACTCAATGCACCAACTGCTACTTCACAGGTTTTTAATTGTTTCGAAAGTATACGTGGTTCTAATACACTGGTCCAGATTCTTTGACCGAGATTATTCTGTAATTGCTTCAAGCGATAGACATTGTTATCAAACACTTTTACAGAAGCACCCAATGCCAAAGCATTTCGCGTTGCAAATTCTCCTACAATACCAGCACCAACGATGACTACTTTGGTAGGGGGTATACCGCTGATGCCACCTAATAAAACACCTTTTCCTTTATTAAAACTGCTAAGGTATTGTCCGGCAATCAGCATCACCGCACTACCCGCAATCTCGCTCATACTTCTTACAATCGGATAAGTACCACTGGCATCTTTGAAGTTTTCAAAACTCAATGCTGTGATCTTCTTTTCCATCATCTTTTCAATGTATTCTTTTCTTAATGCAGAAAGATGTATAGGAGAAATAATGGTTTGATTCATTTGCAACAAAGGCATATCTTCTGCTACAGGGGGAGCGCTTTTAACGAGTATAGGACATTTAAAAATTTCAGCTCGATCATAAACAATGGTAGCCCCCATTTCAGAATAATCTCGATCGGAATAATGG
>JACVCQ010000107.1 GCA_016741945.1 Chitinophagaceae bacterium | reverse complement strand
GATAGACACATCACTTCCTCCGCTGGAAATTACATTACATACATCGGTGATTAAACCATAGCCACCCACATCACTTCCACCCGACGCACTAATTCTAGCTTTGGAGGCCCTTCCTTTCAGATCGGCGTCACTACCACCACTGGCTGTAAGACTCAAATCATCGCAGGCTACTTCTCCTTTTAGGTCTGAACCACCCGAAATTGAAATACTCAACTTATTGCTCTTGATCACACTTTCAAATGCCACATCTGATCCTCCTGAAGCACTTAATTGATCCAAATTCTTTACAGATACATACGCTTTAAGTTTTTTATTACCACTATTCATTCCCCAATTCCAGCCATTTTTTTTCTCATAGTAGATCTTCAATACCCCATCTACCACTTCTGTGATGATCTTATCACGATATTCTTCCGAAGACGCACTCACAGCCACTGCTTCTTCAGATGATTGGGTGAGATACAGATCGATTCCACCGGAGACTTGTACCGAATGGAAATTCTTTAATCCATTACGATTCTGGGCATTGGCATCACGTATGGTTTTTTGTGCGGAAAGAGCTCCGGTTAATATAAATACCGAAACGAACAATGATATGACTTGTTTCATATAGGTGATTTTTTAAGTTAAACGGATGATTTTTTGATATGTTACAACGAAACCGGAACTTTCATAAGAACATACAAGCTATTCATAGCCTGTCTTTAGTACTTGATCTTTACAGATTTCACATTCCTTATTTCTACTTAGCTTGCGTCATGTTTTTTCCAACCACGCATATCTTAGTTTTCGGCGCCGGTAAATCTGCCACTGTTTTGATCGATTATCTCAAAAGAGAAACCCGTAGCAGAAAATGGAAATTGACCGTTGCGGATGTGGATCATGCAACAGTTTTGCAGAAACTGGGCACTGAACCTCATACAGTTGCAGTTCAGATAGATATTCTGGATACGGAAAAAAGAAAGGCATTAATCGCATCTGCTCATGTAGTGATCTCATTAATGCCTCCCGCCCTTCATTACCATGTGGCCATGGATTGTTTGAGTCTCGGAAAACATTTGCTCACTGCTTCTTATGTGGATGAACAGATTAAAGCATTGCATCAACAAATTACAGATAAGGGACTGCTCTTTTTATGTGAAATGGGATTAGATCCCGGCATCGATCACATGAGTGCCATGCAACTGATTCATCGTATCAAAGCGCAAGGTGGACGTATACATGCTTTTAAATCGCACTGTGGTGGTTTGGTAGCGCCTGAAAGTGATAACAATCCGTGGCATTATAAAATCAGTTGGAATCCTCGCAATGTGGTTTTGGCAGGTAAGGCGGGTGCTGTTTTTTTGAAAGCGGGTGAAGAACAAGAACTTACTTACGATCAATTATTCCATCAGTGTGGCACAGTAGAAATGCCGGCAATTGGTACGCTGGCGTATTACGCTAATAGAGATTCTTTGAGTTATATCGATAAATACGATCTACAAACTTGTTATGAATTCATCAGAACGACACTCCGATATCCTGATTTTTGTAAAGGATGGGCCGCAATCGTAGATCTGAGACTCACCGATGAATCTCTAACTTATGCAACGGATGGACTGTGCATGCAAGATTTTTTAAGATCGCATATTCAAAATCATCAATTATCTATTTCAGTGGAACATCTTTCCAATGACCCATTGATTCAACATATGCTGGTAAGTCTGGGATTGAACAGTTCTGAATTGCTCATCAATAAAGGCACATGCTCAGCCGCTGATATTCTTCAATGGCGAATGGAATCATCCTGGATATTGGAACCGCATGATAAAGACATGATCGTCATGCTACATGAAATCGACTATGCGTTCAATGGACAACAAAAAACTGTTAAAAGCAGTTTGGTAGTAAAAGGTGAAGATCATAAACGTACAGCCATGGCTAAAACTGTGGGGTTACCCTTGGGAATTGCTGCCATTTTGATTGGCGAAAAATCATTGACAGCAAAAGGCTTGCATATTCCTACTATTCCTTCGATCTATACACCGGTATTGACCATGTTAGAAAAAGAAGGAATCCTATTTCATGAAATAGAAAACTGATCAATAAAAATTTTACTTCCTTTTCTTTTTACCACTCTCCTTCTCACCTTTCTGTAATGGAGTCCGACGGGACACTTTTGACTTTTCACTCTTCCCTTCAATTACCCATTCATAGTCTAATTGTCTCTTTTCCAGGTTAGCCGCTACAACCCTGATGGTCACTTTATCACCCATCCGGAAGGTTCTGCCACTTCTTCTTCCTACCAGGCTATAATCACTTTCCACTAATCTAAAATCATCATAATCACTGAGTCCGATCAAGCTTACCAAACCTTCACATTTGTGTTCTACTGTTTCCACCCAGAAACCAAAGCTTGCTACACCACTTACTACTCCTTCAAATGTTTCTCCTAAATAATCGCGCATGTACTCTACTTGTTTGTATTTATTACCTGCCCGCTCACATTCCATAGCGGCACGTTCTTTGTCGCTGCTATGCTTGCATTTTTCCTCCATTTTTTTATCCATTATGGGTTTACCTTGTAACACTGTTTGCAGTACTCGGTGTACCAATACATCCGGATATCTTCTGATGGGAGAAGTAAAATGACAATAGTATTCAAATGCTAAGCCGTAGTGACCAATATTCTCAGTAGTATATACAGCTTTGGCCATGGTTCTGATACCCAATTGTTCTAAAACATGTTGTTCGGGCTTGCCTTTCACAGCCTCCAACATTTCATTAAAACTTCTGGCGATAGATTCAGGAGAGCTTAAGTCAAATTTGTGGCCGTATTTTTTTGCGAATTCCATAAAAGGAGCCAATCTTTCTGCATCCGGCTGATCGTGCACACGATATGGGAATGGGAGTGCTTTTTTATTAATCTGTATTTTGGAGACATTCTCGGCTACTGTACGATTGGCCAGCAACATAAATTCTTCAATCAATTGATGGGCTTCTTTACTTTCCTTTACCACAATTCCTACCGGCTTTCCTTTTTCATTGAGTTTAAAGCGTACTTCCTGAGAAGAGAAATTGATTGCTCCTTTACTGAATCTTTTTTTCCGCATCTTTTGTGCAAAATCATTCAGCAGTAAAATGTCTTCTACAAATTTTCCTTCTTTGGTTTCAATGATCTCTTGTACATCTTCATATGTAAAACGATGGTCGGAATGAATCACAGTTCTTCCCAACCAATATTGTTTGATTTCTCCTTTCGCACTGATCTGAAAAATAGCTGAGAAAGTAAATTTATCTTCATGGGGTCTTAGTGAACATAATTCATTGGATATTCTTTCCGGTAACATCGGATTTACGCGATCTGGCAAGTATACTGAAGTAGCTCGTTTATAGGCTTCTTCATCCAATTCGGTATCCGGATGAACATAATAACTTACATCCGCAATATGCACCCCGATTTCATAAATACCATTGGATAATTTTCTAATAGAAATAGCATCATCAAAATCTTTGGCATCTACAGGATCAATGGTAAATGTGCGGATATATCGACAGTCTTTTCTATTTTTAATTTCTGCTGAATCCAATACATCAGGTAATCGTTCGGCCTCTTCGAGTATATCTTCCGGAAAAAAGAGCGGAAATCCTGCTTGTGCCAATAATTCTTTCATAGCGGCATCGTTCTCATCTTCCGGTTGCATCACGCTCACCACTTCACCTACGGGTTTTTTATCATCTTTATCCCATTTTACCAATCTGGCTACTACCCTGTCTTTGTTTTTAGCACCGTTCAAGGATGTTAATGGAATAAAAAGATCAGGCATGGGTGTGTCTGTATCCGGAACAAAAAACGCAAAATTGGTAGACAGTTGTATATATCCGATAAACTCCGTTTGTCTTCTACTGATTACTTCGGTAATCTTGCCTTCTTTTTTTCCCGTTCTTCCATTCTCACGAACTACTTTTACACGAACCATATCACCATTCAAGGCATTCATAAAATCACCCGGACGAACCAATACATCCCCGCTTCCGTTATCGATGACCACATATCCCATACCTGATCGGGTTACTTCCAGTTTACCTTTCAATAATTGAGCTGTTACAGTTTTTTGCTTTTGCTTTTGTTTCTTTTGTTTGGACGTTTTTTTACTCATGATAGTGGCTTGTACCTAAAGTTCTTGATAAAATCAATAACCATACGATTAAATTGTTCACCTTCTCCAAACAAAAAGTCATGGCGTATCGGAAGAACATACATGGGTAAAGAAGACAGTTCTTCCCTGAATTTTAAAAGTCGAACTGCATCTTTTTCAGTGGTGAGGATAATTTTGTCCTTTGCATGAATGGCATCAAATTTTTCTTTGATTTCATTCAGGTCATCGATGGTAAAAATATGATGGTCTGAAAAATCCTGCTGGTAATAAGTATGTGTACGCTCATGGAGGTATTCTTTTAATGGTTTGGGATTGGCTATACCACACACTAGTAAAACCTCATCGCGAGGTGTCAGTAGCCACTCATCTTCATAATTGAAAATATGATAAGGTACTCCATATGCGATCCTTGTAAAAAAGACTTTTTGATCTACCCGGGGCTTTAAATTTCGAATCATCTGTTGTTTCTTTTCGAAAGAAAGATCAGCAGGACATTTTGTAACGACAATAATATCAGCTCTTTTCGCAGATCTTCTTTCATCGCGAAGATCACCGGTGGGTAAGAAGAAATCATTTACATAGATATTGCTGTATTCTGTCAATAGAATATTAAACCCGGGATTGACAGAACGATGTTGAAAAGCATCATCCAAAATAATGGCTTGCAAATCCGGAACATCTTGTAATAATTGTGGTATTGCAACCAACCTTTCTTCTCCTACCGCTACCGGTATTTTTGGAAACTTCATGTGAAACAACATGGGCTCATCACCTATTTCCAGTGCGGTAGTATTCACATTGGCCAATGCATACCCCTTTGTTTTGCGTTTGTACCCTCTGCTAAGTGTTCCTACGTTGAATTGCGGTGATAATAAATACAGCAAATATTCCACCATGGGTGATTTACCGGTTCCGCCTACCGCTAAATTACCTACACAGATCAAGGGAAAATTGAAGGATGCAGATTTCAGGTATTGTTTATCAAACATCCAGTTACGGATACGAATAATAAGTCCGTATAACAATGCAACCGGCAGTAATAATACCCTGAAAGAAGTGAGAAATATCGTATTAAAATTCATAGACCTCGTTCGGAGTGATACAGTAATTCAAAGGTACATCAAATTCATGGGTGTCTGTTATTGATGGAATGGGATCAAAATAACTGAAACCAATGGTAACCACATCTGTTCTGCATTGTTGCAGGTAACGATCATAAAATCCTTTACCATAACCTACTCTGTATCCTTGGGTATCACAAATGAGCATGGGTACAAAAATGAGGTCGATATCAGTGGGCTGTAATGGAGCTATTGGCGGAGGCTCGGTAATACCCCAGTTATTAACGGTATACACGGTGTCTTCATCGATCATATGAGCAGTCATAATCCCCGTTTCCTGATCAGATACAGGATATGCAATGTTCAAACCCGGTATCATATGCCTTAAATATCCTGAAAACAAATGCGTATTTGGCTCAGCTTGTCCCGTTAGAGGCCAATAAGTCAATAAAGTTTGAATACTACTAAAATTAAATTGTTGAAATTGTATCAACATCAAATCATCCAAACGCAAACGATCATGTCCGTCCAACTCTTTTCGTTTGGCCTTATAGATCTTTCTTAATGCGTCTTTTGTCATGTCGATCTTTTATAAATAACGATATAATTGAGGACGGATATTTTCCGCCTGATGATGTATCAACATTGGATTGATCTCAGAAAGATAAGGTACTGAGCCTAAAGAAGGAAAGCCACTCCATGCTACAATTTCATCTTCATAATCGAGGTATTGATCATTAAATATCCAACCTATCACATCGATACCCATTTGTTTACAGTAGGCGGCTGTTAAACGAGAGTGGTTGATACTTCCTAAATAATTCCTGCTTACCAATATTACCCGCGCATGCAAAGAAAGAATCAAATCAGCAATTGATTCTTGTTCGTTTAGCGGCACTAATAATCCCCCAGCTCCCTCTATTACCAATGTTCGATCAGGTTTTTCGCTTAATAGCTGCTTTGCTTTTTCTCCAATCCTATCAATATCAATGAATATTTGCTCTGCTCTAGCAGCAATATGCGGAGAAGCGGGCATTTGTAAACAATAGATTTCCGGATGAATGATGGTTTTTGTATTCGTCAATAACTGTTGCACCCTTAGCGCATCGGTACCGGTTTCAAATCCGGCTTGTACCGGTTTCCAATAATCAGCTTGTAAAGCCTCGGTTACAATGGCAGACACTACTGTTTTACCAATTTCAGTTCCGATACCTGTTATGAAGATGGGGCGATTCATTGGTGGTAGTCCATGGTCGATAGACCATAGTCCATGGGTTTTATTTTATTTTATTAAAAGTTATTTGATGGCGCATAGTGTATAAAAATATTCTTACTGACACTAAAACTATGGACTATGGACCATGGTCTATGGACTACTAACAAAAAACGAAAACAAAGTAGTTCCATAATTTCTTTGAAAGCTGAAGCCTTCAAATTTTTCATAATTGTTTCGCGGTGTGTGTTCCAGTACAAAAAAGCCGCCTTTACGGATCATTTTTTTGGAGACAATTAGCTTGGGTAATTCATCGATGGTTCCCAAGGCGTAAGGTGGACCTGCAAAAATGAAATCGAAATCTTCTGTACAGGATTGCAAATACGCAAATACATCCATCTTCAATACCTTATAGTTTTCCATTCCTAACATTTCTGCGTTCTTTTTGATGAATGCATGCATGATCGGGTCTTTTTCTACCAGGGTTAATTCCGCTGCACCGCGTGATGCCAGTTCATAACTGATACAGCCAGTGCCTCCAAATAGATCCAAGGATTCGATTCCTTCAAAATCCATTCTGTTTTGAAGGATATTGAATAACCCTTCTTTGGCTATATCAGTAGTGGGTCGGGTATGTGGCATTTGGGCGGGTGGACTGATCCTCCTGCCCCCCCATTTTCCGGAAATAATTCTCATACAATCGGATTAAAGAACGGGGTAAAATAATGAGCATGATGCGATTCGAGCATTTGTGGCATCAGCATGGATATATCCGTATCCGCAAAAGAACGTTTGGGAAATAATTGCTGGATGTATTGGTGTAATTCTCCATGGGGTTCTATAAAACCACTCATTTCCAAATGTGTTTGCTCCGGGCTGAGTTGATATTCTTTTAGTATCGATAATAAATAAAAACAAATATCCTCTTTTGTTTCAAATGAGAATGACTGAATAAGTTGTAACTGATGCTGAATGAACAATGTTGCGATGATGGTTTGAGGATATACCATTATTTTTAAAAAATCAGGAGCCATCTCTGTTCTGGCATCCAGTTCATTTAATATTGTTGTATAGATA
>JACVCQ010000106.1 GCA_016741945.1 Chitinophagaceae bacterium | reverse complement strand
ACACAGGTTAATTTAAGAGATTGGGCCCCCCAGTAAAACGACCCCCCACCCCCCCCACCCCCATTACCCCCACCGCCGCCGCCGCCGAAGCCGCGGCCACCGCCGCCGCCGCCGATAAAACCTGCCGCACCGCCACCTCCATATCCACCATATATAACTCCAAAAAGCGATCCCCCAGCAAAAGCACTAACCCCAAACTGAGACGATCCTCCGGTCAAATCACCTGAATTGATATCACTCAGTCCATCTGTTAACCAACCGGCTCCCGCTCCACTATTGTTTCCGGCTTCACCACCAGAGCCGCCTGTTCCTAATGCACCATCTCCACCATCAGCTGTAACACCATAATTTCCATCAATACTATTGGCATTCGCATGGATATTATTGTCTACAATAGCTGCGGCTCCACCACCGCCACCTGCTACCATCATAGGCGTGGCAAGTATACCAAATGGACTTGCACTGATATAAGTACCACCACCACCACCGGCAGCACCCAAACCAAAATCAGGTTCATCATTAGAACCTCTTTGACCAACCACCATATAAATTACTTGACCCGGTGTTACTGCAAAAGTTCCTGTAAGCGATGCGCCCCTTCCTCCATTCACTCCTGAAGATGTTGAATTACCACCATCTGCTCCAATTCCTTTAATGGTAAGAGAAGTAACCCCCGCAGGAACCGTAAAAGTTTGAATAGTCCCTGTATAATCATATTCAACCGTAACCGGATTGGCTTGAGCTGTTGGTGCAGGATAAGTCACCACCCTGCCACAAGTACCCGGCGTATTGCTAAAACTCATATTACCCGGAACGGTAAGAGAAATATTAGCATTACCCATACCCATG
The DNA here is from genome assembly GCA_016741945.1 of Chitinophagaceae bacterium. GTDB lineage: Bacteria > Bacteroidota > Bacteroidia > Chitinophagales > Chitinophagaceae > Sediminibacterium. Next base: position 6,705 of record JACVCQ010000106.1, on the reverse strand, counting down.
ACAGACTTACCTGAAAACGATGGTTTAGGCGCAACTGTCTTGAATGAACTTGCCGACATTCGACGCACATTTGTTGCGTCTTTCACAGATTTATTGGAACCCGGACTTACAAACCAGCCTTTATCTTCGAATCCCTTATTCACAACATAACGTTCACTTGAACGAAATGCACTAAAAGCGGTGAGCAGCACTAATAGTAGGATGCCACCTTTTAATCGGGTAAAGTTATTCATGACTGTAAGTTTTCAGGTTAGTATGGTAGGGGTTAAAAAAACAAATACCACTTCGGTCAGAAGTAGTATCAGCTGATATATATAAAATATGGAATCTCTGTCGGAACGTTAAGAAAACAAGCGTGGATAAAACATACAGCAATGCCTGTATTAAAACACCATTGATCAGTGTATACGGATGCTGTGTGCAATTCATAGCGGTTGTTTAGGTTCGGCTTTACACAGGATATCCGCTTAACACAGCAAGTATGTTAAGGTATAAGAGAATTCTAGAAGAATTTTTATATAGGATAAGGATGTCTCAATGAGAGACTAAGAAGATTGTTAATAATATCAATCTTAATTCAAACTTACTCTTATTTAACATTTAGATGGCTTAAAAAGGAATTAAAAACACTATAAAATATCATTAAAGAAAGAACTGATTGAATAGAAATGATTCAATAAAAAAGAGGATTCACACATGAAAGCCCACCTTGTTATTGCTTAAGGAAGGTTCACTTTTTTAAAAAAGAAAATGTCAAAATTTTCTATCCATTTAATTCAACGAATCGTAATCTTATTGTATTTGTTTTACAACATTTCTATACTGATTCTTTAAAAATCTAATAGTAAAAAAGATCTTTTATTTGATCGATATTTTTTTATGTATTACATATCGTCTTGTCATCATCATTCATTGGTTTAGTATTAAACTTATCAGCACTCGTCCAAACACAAATTGCAGTTAGTAATCAAAGAGTGTAGATTGTACTTTTGATTATTTTTACCTATGAAAATTTATCCATCCACTGCTGAACATTATATAGCTATTGCAGCAGTATGGCAGCAATCTGTATTAGCTACTCATCATTTTTTATCCCCAGACTTCACTATCATTACCAAGCCATTACTTATCCAAGATTATTTACCCCAGGTTGATGTATTTCATGTAACAAATAACCGGGATGAAATCATAGGTTTTATCGGTGTCGCCAACCAAAAAATTGAAATGCTTTTTATTCATCCGGATGTATTTGGAAAAGGGATAGGAAAACTATTGCTTCAATTTGCCATCCATGAATTGAGCGCTCATACTGTAGATGTCAATGAACAAAACAAAAATGCTGTTGGATTTTATTTGAAAATGGGTTTCAAACAAATTGGCAGAAGTGAAAAAGATGCACAAGGCAATGATTACCCTATCCTGCATCTTTCTTTATGAGCTATTGTCCGAATCGATAATGTCCGATAATAGGATAAGCGAACAACATATCTTCCATCACTTGTCCGGCTCCGATATTATGCATCACCATTGGCCGCTGTTGGTCTTTTGATTTTTGATGTACAATCATGCCAATATGTTTCATCCCTCTTGGTAATTGCCAGCAAACAATATCCCCTGCACGAGAATCAGTTGCATTTTTCTTAATCGGCAATACGATTCCTTTTCGTTATAAAAAATAAATCAGGTTGGGTACTCTTCGATGATCGATATTTCGATCTGTTGTTTTCAATCCCCAATACTTTGGATACAACTGAAAATTTTGACGCATGTCTTCATGTATTTCTCTTTGCAGATCGATACCCATTTTGCGATAAGCACGAATGACAACATCGGTGCAAACCCCTTTATCAGCAGGTACATCGCCCATTGGATAATTGATACGGAAATAAGAAAGATCATACAGCACTTCTTGACGAGTTAATGTGTATGCTGAATCTGCCAGCCGCCCATAAAAATCAGATTGTCCCATAGCAGCATTCAAAAAAATCAGCAAAAGCAATATACAAGACCCGTACTTCGAAAAATTGGCCATTGTTTTATCTTTCCCATAGAATGCATGCTGCCCGAATTTGCATACCGGTAATCGTTAAAGTATTCTTTATATGATCCGTTATTATCGGGCTTGAATACCTAGGTTATCGCGTAGTTGTCGCGTTATTATCGCGTTGTTATCGCATACTTGTCCCCTATCTTTTTAAATATGCGATAAGAATATGATAAAATAGCTTAATAAATCGCTTGTAAATATGATAATATTTTTATATCTTACTGAGATAAACACTAGAACATGCCAACACTACATGGACCGCTACGGTACACAGGTACCATTGATGAACTGGTTGCCTATCAAATGAAAGGCAGTGATAAAACCATTGTGCGTAGAAAAGCCTTTATCACAAAAGGTGCTTATCAAAAAGAGCCACAGTATGCGGCCATGAGACGGAACAGTGCAGAATTTGCCATTTGTGCACGGGCAGGTAAAATGGTAAGGACAGCGCTTCCGATCATAATGCAATTAACCGATCAGAATATGACCCCGGTGCTACAAGGCTTTTGTAAAATTCTGCAAAAAAGAGATACGCTACATCCACATGGTGAAAGACCCATTCTTTTTTCGATGCACAAAGAGGCGCTCACTTCGCTCCCCTTTACCAAAAGACATTTGTTTGATTCGGTATGGAAACAAAGACCTGTTGCCACATTGCATAGGAAAAAAGCAGCGCTACAAATACAGATTGATGAGTTGTTACCCGGTTTTAATTTTCAGCTACCCTGGCAAAAGCCTTATTTTAGAATCATCGCTTCGATGGCAGCCATTCAAGATGTTTATGCTGACCAGATCAAATATCCATCAATCCTTTATACAAAGGATTTACCCTCAACCACTGTTTTCAGCGACTGGATGATGGCCAAAAAAACAGTACCTGCGCATTGCATGAATCTCCAACAGGAAAATACAGACCTAATAGAAGATGCAGGTATTACATGGGTTGGTGCGATTGGCATTGAAATGGGAGAACCCGATGTAACCGGAACCATTCAACCGATTAAATATGCTTGTACTGCGAGGATATTGGTGACGGCATAAATATGTAAAGCAGATATTAAGTTGAATGATCTACTCACTTATAAGGCGAATTTCTAAAATAAAAAAGTCGCTCAACTCATGAACGACTTTTAGTGCCCCAGGCGGGAATCGAACCCGCACTCGCTTTTTCGGCGAACAGGATTTTAAGTCCTGCGTGTCTACCAGTTCCACCACCAGGGCGGTGGTAAAAAAAATCCCGTCACGCATGACGGACGGGATTGCTGAGCGGAAGACCGGGCTCGAACCGGCCACCCCGACCTTGGCAAGGTCGTGCTCTACCAAATGAGCTACTTCCGCAATCGATATAAGAACTAAATCGGGAGTGCAAAAATAGGATTCTACAACTCCTGACAAAATTTTTTGCTGGTTTTTTATTTGTACTCTGGCGTATACTTACTGCTGCTCTGTACTTCTACATCAGGCTTTCCTTTATAGCGCTGATTGTACAGACGATAACATCCACCCAATACAAAAGCAAGGATACAAAACACTTGCAGATAGAAAAGAAAACGAGATGAATTTACCCAGTTTCTGGTAAAGTCTTTTTCTTGTGCGGCTTGTTGTTCGTTCGACATAATTTTGAATTGCTGTGCAAAAATAAGGCAGTACAACTTATTATAAAATCTTTCTGCGAATAATTTCCTGAAAACGGGTGCGTTTGTTGATAAAATACTCCCAAACAATCATTCCGGAATACACGCCCTGCAGTGATTTCATAGGTTTTTTCAGCAGGTATTTTTTTTCGATTTTTCCGGTTAACCAAATCTTAATCACCGCCCCATGTGCTTGCATAATTGCCGTAAAAAAAGCCCGGTCACCCGTTAACAATCCCTTCCATGCAGAGATGGCATCCAATCCAAATCGTAATGGTAATTTCCACAACTTCTCTGGTAAGGGAAGGTTCTTACTCAACATCAACAAATTATTCCTGAAATTCAAAAACACTTTTCGTCCACCCCTTGGCAAAGTTCCCCCGCCCACATGGTATACTACTGAGGTCGGACAACTCATGATTTGATACCCTGCCAATTGCATGCGCCAACAGAGATCAATCTCTTCCTGATGTGCAAAAAAAGAAGCATCCAGTCCACCCATTTCATGATATACTGCAGCCCTTATAAACAGGGCGGCCCCGGAAGCCCAAAAAATGGGTTCTGGTAGGTTATATTGTCCCTCATCCAACTCACAAACATCAAAAACCCTTCCTCGAGAAAAAGGATATCCCAAACTGTCGATCCACCCACCGGCCGCACCCGCATCCCAAAAAAGATCCGGTTGATGGTACGACAGTAATTTAGGCTGACAAGCCGCAATCTTGGGATCGGACTCCATGAGCGCTATCACCGGCTCTATCCATCCGGGAGTAACTTCCACATCAGAATTGAGTAAGATATAATAATCTGCTTGAATATGTTTCAAAGCCCAGTTATACCCCCCCGCAAAACCCTCATTGGTAAGATTATATAAGCATTCGACTGATGGAAATGAGTTTTTCACTAATTCCATCGACCCATCTGTAGATGCATTGTCCGCCACAACCACAGATTTGTTGGAATAGGTAGACGCAATCACAGAAGGAAGAAAAGTCTCTAAATGCTTTCTACCATTATAATTTAAGATGACAATCGCTATGTGGGGAACTGACAAAGCTTACTGTTTGGATGCGAAAATAGAGGGAAATGGTGAATGGTGAATGGTGAATTGTGAATGGTCAGTAGTGAGTAAGATAAAAAAGGGAGTCGGGAGTATAATACCCTATTCACTACTCACTACTCACTACTCACTACTCACCATTCACAATTGACCAATCACCCCTTCCCCCACTCAATCAACCCTCTCACTTCTTTCGGCACGGTTCGTTCTCTGATTTTGGAGGTTTTTTCGCCGAGACGAACGATGATGGTTTGTTTGGAGGGGATGACGATGATGTATTGTCCAAGAATACCCCGCGCATAAAAGATACCGGGATTGAGTGGATCAAGCCACCATTGGTATCCGTAATAATCGCAAGCAACGCCTTTTAAATCAGTAATACCACAGGGTTTGATAGAATGGGCCCAGTAAGCACTGTCAAGAATGGGTGATCCATTCCATTTACCGCTGTCTAACATTAGCTTTCCAATACGGGCAAAATCACGGGTATTGGAATTGAAACAGCAATAGGCTTTTACATGTCCATTTTCTTTATCTGTACTCCATAAAGCGGGGTGTTCAGCGCCCAATGGTTTCCAAAGTTTTTCAGAAGCGTAATCGCTAAGGCTTTGCCCGGTCGCTTTTTCCAATATCAATCCCAATAACTGGGTATCTCCGCTTTTATAGGAATGAACGGTTCCCGGTTTGTCTTTCATTTGAACACCGGTAGCGGTGGCATACACATCTGTACCATAGTAGGCTTCAGAAGTAACAGAAAATAAATTCCAATAAGATTCATTCCAATCAGTACCACTACTCATTGTTAATACATCAACGATCCGTACAGCTGCTTTATCCCCTTCTTTGAATTCAGGTAAATAATTTCCCACCGGTTCATCGAGCGATTGTATTTTACCTTCTTTCAAAGCTATGCCGATCAAAATACTCGTAATACTTTTTGCCATAGAGAATGATCCTGATTTGGAACTATCACTATAGCCTTTCCAATACTTTTCAAAAACCACTTCATTGTTTCGGATCATGAGTAATCCAATCGTATTCAATTCTTCCAATAAAGTATTGAGCGAATCAGGATAGGGTATCTGATTGTAATTCGAGGCATTGGTCCAAGGCTGTGCTGTAGCTACTTCTACTGTGTTATTCGTGAACTTTTCATAATCGTCGATATTGGCAAAATTATACCGAACAGCGGTGAACAAGTAGGTTTTCCCAGAGAGGAATGCATAGGCACTGAAACTAAGGACTATTAAGAGTATTGTCCAGAGTAAACCGCGGAAAAATTTTTTCATAGTGAGTAGTAGGTTTGATGTTTGAAATTAGGTTTTTTTCCGCGACAGTCCGTAGGACTCCTGTGGAGAAGATACTGAAGCGCACTGCAATATTTTGATTTTTGCGTCAGTCATGACAGAATAGCATTTGAAAGAATCACAGAAATAGCTGTATCTTGCAAGTAGAAAACGAATTATGCACTTCTTGCACCTTAATTTAGACTTCCTCGATCATCCTTGTTGCTAAGGATGTAATGTTTTTGTTTTCATGCTTTCTTGTGAAAGCCTTTCGTTATTTTATTTCAATCATTTCATTATGCTTACTCAATCAGTATCAGCGAATACGGCTGCTTATTTGCAGTTGGAAGAACAATATGGTGCACATAATTACCATCCATTACCGGTAGTATTGGAAAAAGGTGCAGGCGTTTTTTTATGGGATGTTGACGGCAAAAAATATTATGACTTTCTCAGTGGTTATTCAGCTGTTAACCAAGGACATTGTCATCCAAAGATCATTGCCAGTTTAATAGAACAAGCACAAAAACTGACCCTCACATCACGAGCATTTCACAATAACCTGTTAGGTGAATATGCGAAATTCATTACCCATTATTTTGGGTATGATAAAGTATTACCCATGAATACGGGTGTAGAAGGTGTAGAAACTGCTATTTAATTAGCACGTAGATGGGG
>JACVCQ010000105.1 GCA_016741945.1 Chitinophagaceae bacterium | reverse complement strand
CACATATTCCGATCAGCACTCCGCCATTTGTGCCGGCAGCACCTGTATGGATATGTCCGGCTGTCAAAGCATCTCCTGCTTCCACATTCGTTACAGTTACTTTACTATACAGTTTGTTATCAGCTGTAATTCTAAGTAAAGCCATACCAGTTGCCGTAGTATTTACTGCAGGTACTTCATTCATTCCTGATAATGCCACACTGGAAGCAAAAGTTACACCGTTGAATACTTGACCTCTAACAATTCCAGCAGGTACTTGTGCGGAGTGTACATTGAGATAGATATCAGCAGTACCATTCATCAAAGTGTCGATAAAAGAACTGCGTACATTCGTCAGTTTGGCTTTTACCATATTACCCATTACAGTAGGATTTAAATCTACTACCACACCACCATTGGTAACAGGATCTCCAATATGAAAATGACCTGCTGTAATATTATCACTTGAAGCAAGTCCGGTTATGGTAATATCCACTGTTACAGATTTGTCACTGAAAACTTTTATAGAGGCGGTGCCTGTTTCAGTTCTACCAGATGGTTGTGGATTTTCATTTGCTGCTGCCAGTAAAACAGTAATTTCTTTTGTTACAGTTGCCGCAGGAACTGTTTCTTTTTTACAAGAAATTGCAGTAATTGTAAACAAGGCTGCAATCGCGATCACATTGATTTTTTTCATTTAAATAAGGTTGTAGGTTGAATAATATTGTCACCTTATTTACGAGGGGTTAAGATATTTGGATGTATCAGAGGGAAAAATCTTCTGATTGAAGCATGTATCTGCATCAAACCCTACGAAAAATACGGCTTCAAAGTAATCAATGTGTATTATGAGAATCCTTTGCCGGGGGTGGTGTATATGAAGAGGCATGAAATGTGAAAAGTGAAAGGTCAAAAGTGAAAGGAGTTATATCCCTTTCACTTTTGACCTTTCACTTTTCACTTAATTAATATTTCGCCGGCGTTCCAGGCTTTGCAATCGTTCTTTTGATGAAGTTCCTCAAGTTATTATTACTCTTCTCTAAATCTTCTTTACGCAGGTACATCATATGTCCGCTGCGGTAGCCTTCCCAACTCATACGATCTTTTAAGCGTCCGCTTGGATCCATTTGCCATGAGTTGTATTGGGCATTGAAGTAATCGCAAGCACCATCATAGTAACCCGATTGAACTAGTACATGCAGGAATGGATTTTCTGCCATGGCAGTGCGGAGGTTATCTCCTGTTCTGTCATTGGTACGATCCCATGGATTTACCGGTCCGAATACATAGTAACGCTGATCTGTTTTGTATTTTAATTCTTCGCGTAAGTACATATTGATAGCAGGGGTGAAAGAATGTTCCCATGATAACAATTCAGAATTATAATCAGGAGTTTCACCTGCATCTTTTTTATCGATGCCTTTGTAGCGAGAGTCAAGGCGTCCAATCGTAAAACCTTCTTCACGTAATAATTCTTTCCAGAATAAATTGGTAGCAACATCAAGGTTGTTTTGTAAGATCACTTTTTCATGGATACCGGAATAGCGCGCCATTTTTGCTGCGATCTCTTTTCTCTTTGCATCACCTAATAACCATCCTTTGTTAATGGCAGGAATCAATTCATTCATGGTGAATGCTTCTACCTCAGGCAACATATCTGTCAGATCTTTTTTCTGCAGGTCGGCAGGTAATTTTTTGTGGTACCAAGCAGTTGCTGCGTAATAAGGTAAACGTAATGCAGCGGATTCTCTCGGACTTCTTTCAATACCCAATGTAGTAGGCGAAACAAGGATTACGCCGTTGAGGAACATCCAGTGTGCGTTTTGTAATTCGAGTGCCAATCCTGAAACACGTGTGGTGCCATAGCTTTCACCGATCAGGTATTTGGGAGAAGCCCATCTGTTCATGCGTGTAACAAAAGTGTTGATCCATTCAGCGAGGTATTGTACATCCGCACGAACACCAAAGAATCTGGTGGTGGGAATGTCTTTACTGATCGGACGAGAGAAACCTGTGTTCACAGGATCTACGTATACAATATCACATACATCCAAAACAGAATGCGGATTGTCTTTCATGCCATAAGGCTGAATGGGATAACCTTCATCATCAATATTTAGAATACGCGGTCCTGTATAACCGATCTGCATCCATAATGCAGCAGTGCCCGGACCACCATTGAATGAGATGAGCAAAGGACGGGTTGATTTATCTTTTACATCTGTTCTTTCATAATAAGTAAAGAATACACCGGCTTCAACTTTGCCATCCTTGTCCCACACAGGCATAGTACCCACTGTTGCTTTATAAGGAACACGAACACCTTTGATGGTGGCTTCATGTTCTGAACTAACAGTGGCATCCGGATTGAATGGAATATTAAAGGACGCCATTTTCGGATCAGCCGCGGCTGATGATGAAGCCGCAGTATTGGTAGCACCTGTGGTGGGTCCGGTCGGACGTTGTGCCATAATTCCGGTTGCTATGCTTAAAGCAATACAACCCAATAAGATCTTTTTCATAGTAAGCAGATAGTTGGTGATTGGAATAAGTTCGAATATAAATCGAAGTGGGGAATTGTATGGGATTAATCGGTGGGGAAGTGGTGTGAATGGTGAATTGTGAATAGTGAGTAGTGAGTGTGGAAAGAGGGGGGAGCTTTTGCTGATTCATTCCATTCACAATTCACATGACAATTATCATAAAATAATGCCCGCCTAATGAGTACCTTGTAGCATGAAATCAAGATGGTTGCGATTGGCTTTGGTTTGTGTGATATGTGTGACATTAGTATGGCTGATCGTTCGGTTTTTTCAATCTCGTTAACTAAACACTTCTATATGAAACCAAACATGGGTAACACTGACAGAATCATTCGAGTACTATTGGCGATCGTTTTCGCCGGCTTATACTTCACCGGAACAGTAGCTGGTACTTGGGGTACAGTGCTGGTTGTACTTGGCGGTATCTTTTTAGCGACTTCAGTGATAAGTTTTTGTCCGCTGTATACATTGGTGGGGGTGAATACGTGTAAGAAATAGTAAGTAGTGAGTAGTCAATAGTGAGTAAAATTCAACCAACTCACTATTGACTACTCACTACTCACTCCATGTAAAAAACCGCCTCGCCCTTTTTCATCCCTGACGCAAAAAAGAAGGGGCATCAGCCGTATATCCTTTTATGAGTGCCATGGTCTATCTTTTGGCTTACTTCTTATTACTTTGAATGGATATTTGTTGTCCATTCAACCCGCTATGAAGAAAAGAATATTTGTCTTATTGGGATTCTTGTGTGTATTGTCGGTCAAACTCTATGCACAGCAATATCAAATTATTGTAAAAGTAGCTGATGAGAAACAGTTGCCTATTGAAGGGGCTGTTGTAGAGTTGATTGATCAAGGAAAGAGTATTCGATCTGTGATCAGTAAAAAGAATGGGGAAGCTTTATTGGATAAGATGACCTCCGGTAGTTATGAGATCAAAGCTTCATTTACAGGTTATGCAGAACAACTACTTCCTAAAGTACTGGTGGATAAAACGGATTTGTATTTGGAAGTACAATTGAAAGTCAATGTTTCAGAGTTAACACAAGTGGTTGTACAATCTACCAAACCTTTTATTCAAAGAGAACAAGGCAAAATCATTGTAAATCCTGATGCATCACCTACCAATAGTGGAACAACCGTGGTGGAATTGTTGGAGAAATCACCGGGAGTAATGATCGACCGTAACAATGGCATCAGCTTGCGTAATAAATCCGGGGTATTGGTGTTGATCGATGATAAACCTACTTACCTACAAGGAGCGGATTTGATCAATCTGCTCAACTCTATGAATACCTCGCAGGTAGATAAAATTGAACTGATCACCAATCCATCTGCAAAGTATGATGCGGCAGGTAATTCAGGGGTCATCAATATCAAAACCAAAAGAAGTAAGCAGATCGGCTTTAATGGTAACATAACACTGGCTGCGGCTTTGGGATGGTTTCCAAGAACCAATCCGTCTTTGTTATTGAACTATCGCTATAATAAATGGAGTCATTATTTTTCATATGGCTTTAATTATTCCAAGACCAAAACAGATATCTATGCATTAAGAACTTATTTCGATGCAGCCGGTAATCCTACTGCCATTTTGGAACAGCCCACTATATTCAATAACAAGGGATTAAATCATACGGTACGATATGGAACAGAGTATGCTGCCACAGATAAACTCAGTTTTGTTTTTTCTTTCTCCGGTTCATCGATCAATCGTAAAGGAAGAAATACGGCGATAGCAGATTGGTTAACACCTCAAGGTGTGATCGATTCTTCTGTTGCAACCGTAGCCAATTCCGAAAACAAGTTTACCACCGGAACCATTGGTATGGGTAGCAGACATAAGCTTTCAAAAACAACACAGTTAAATATTGATGTGGATGCTGCCCGATATGATCTAAGTAACGAGCAATTGTTTCGTAGTGACAGAGGTGGTAGTATGGGGTATACGGAATCTACCCAAGGTTTCATCCCTTCATTGATTAATATTGTATCAATGACCGCCAACTATTCTGCTGATCTTAGTAAGCAGTCTAAGTTGGACGCAGGTATCAAAACTTCTAAAATCGATACTGATAATGATGCTGCCTACAGCATGAGTATCAACAATGCGCCGTGGCAGCCTAATTATGGCATGAGCAATCATTTTTTGTATTCAGAAAAGATCCATGCAGCGTATGGGATGTATGAGCAGAAATTCAAAAGGCTCACTTTGCAAGCAGGGTTGCGCTATGAGTACACTTCTTATGATGCCAATCAGTTGGGGAATGTGGTGGTGAAAGATTCTTCTTTTAGCAGAAACTATAACGGATTATTCCCATCTGGTTTTATTACGTACGAAGCAGACTCTGTTCATACATTTTCATTGTCTGTAGGCCGACGTATTGATCGCCCATCTTTTCAGCGATTGAATCCATTTGTGAATATCATCAATAAGTACACATTAGAAAGAGGGAATCCTTTTTTCAGACCGCAGTTTACTTGGAATTTTGAATTATCACATCAGTATAAGCAACTCTTGCATACCACTATTTCTTATTCCTTGATCAGGGATTATTTCTCACAGTTGTTTTTAACAGATCCGGATGGATCATTGGTGTACACGCAAGGGAATGTAGGAAGGATGCACAACTTCACTTTCTCAAGTATGCTCACTATAAAGCCTGCCAGATGGTGGTCACTGAATACAGAAGCGATCTATACGTATAAAAAATTGATCGGTTATGTATGGAATAATTACCGTTCTGATATTTCACAGTTGACGATCAATATGAACAATCAGTTTCGCATCAGTAAAAAAATTACAGGAGAATTATCAGGAACCTATACGGGTCGTTCCAGAAATGATCTGCAAGAATTATTATATCCATTCGGTCAATTGAACGCCGGACTATCTATGCCAGTCATGAAGAATAGTGGAACACTTCGTTGCTCTATTAGAGATATTTTCCGCACTTTCTGGATGGAAGGGATGACTGATTTTCTGAATGCAGATGAATATTTTATTCTTCGTAGAGACAGTCGCGTATTCACCGTTTCCTTCACTTATCGTTTTGGAAAAACCGGCAAAGCAGCTAAGCAAAAAACTGCAACGGATGAGATGAGAAGAGTAGAGCTGTAGCAATAATGAATATTCAATATCGAATGTCGAATGATGAAGCGTGATTCGACTTCACTTCATCATTCGACATTCGATATTGGACATTTACCATTCTCTCACCCCCACACATCCGGATGCTTAGCAAAATAAGGAAGAGCAAAACAGCCGGAGATACCTGTAATAATTTCGATTCCCAGTGTTAATCCTCTTGCACTGGCGGGTAATTGCTCGCCTGTTGGCATCATGTTTGGTCCAAGAGGGATGAAGGCAACTATCGTGACTAGGCAGATACAAAGTAACGTGTAGAGTATGGCTCCTTTTTTCAGGTATTCAACCATGGCAGCATATACAATACCCGCAGCCACTAAAGTAGGGATGGTAAAGTAAATGATAGAGTTGATGTTTACCCACTCCGCAAATTCATAACCGGTGATTTTACGGTAGATTAGATCAAAAGCAAGATTAATGACGGTGGTGCCGATGCCTACAAATAATCCACCCAGAATGCCTCGTGTGGCCATAGTGTATTGGTACGGTGAAGTTCCTGTTTCCATATCGATTGGTTTTGTTGATTGAATCTTGTTTCAAAACACTGTAGCGATTGGAAAAAGCCTGGCAATGGTAAGACCTGTTGTTGCTTAAATTTCGGAATAATAAATGAGATATCCAATAGGGGATACCTCATTTATTCTTGTCTATGTTAAAACTGGAAATAAATGAAAGAACCACTGCTCTCTTGACTCAATATTAATAAGATGAGCATGGCAGACCATACAATACCTAGCAACCATGCAGGCATTTTTGTAGCAGCTTGTAACACACTGGTATTACGCATACGCCAATGAAACAATACCATCAAGATAATAACGATGGTAACAACTAGTACGTCAAGCGATGGTAGTACAGCTATACTGTCTTTAACACTTGAAAACATGGATAATATTAGTCGCCAAGCAGATGTAAAATCGGGAGCACGGAAAAATACCCAAGTCACATTCACCAAAAAGAAAACAAACATGGCTTTCATGAATCCCCATGACATACTCTTCTTTTGATCAGACAATGCTGCTGCGGCATTGTCATCCAGACTGCTTTTCTTTGACATATCCTGAATCAATTTCTCGACACATAGGTATAACCCATGTAATGCTCCCCATACTACAAATGTCCAATTGGCTCCATGCCATAAACCACCCAATAGCATGGTGATCATTAAATTGATATAAGTTCGGAATGGACCTTTTCTATTACCACCAATAGGTATGTATAAATAATCACGTAACCAGGCAGATAAAGTGATATGCCATCGTCTCCAGAAATCGGAAAATCCGGTGGCAGCATAAGGGTATTTGAAGTTTTCAGGTAATGTAAAGCCCATACAAGCGGCAACACCGATGGCACATGTAGAATAGCCAGCAAAATCAAAAAAGATCTGACCGGAAAATGCAAGCACGCCCAACCATGCGTCGAGTGTATGTAATGATTTTTGTGCACCAAAGACAGTATCCGCAGGTGATGCCAGCATGCCATCTGCTAATACCACTTTCATGAACAAGCCCAACGATAAAAGAAACAAGCCTTCATAGATCTGTTGAGCTGTTGCTTTTTTTGGTGATTCAAATTGTGGTGCTAGTTGGGGTGGACGAACAATGGGGCCTGCAACAAGATGCGGGAAAAAAGTAACGAAGAGTGAAAAATCAAGGAGTGACTTCACCGGTTTACTTTCTTTTTTATACATGTCAATCGTATAACAAAGTGTAGTGAACGTATAAAAAGAAATACCTGCAGGAAGAATGATATTAGGCTTGGCAGGATGGTAATCCATGCCAAAGGCATTTACCAAGGTTACAAAATTCTCGAGCAGAAATGCTCCGTATTTGAAGAGTCAAATAATGCCGAGATTGACGATTAAACTAATCACCAGTAGTAGTTTCTTTTTGGATTTATATTCTTGAGTTTATAAAGG
>JACVCQ010000104.1 GCA_016741945.1 Chitinophagaceae bacterium | reverse complement strand
AACCCCGTTCCTTTAAAAAGTGCAGGAGCAAAACGTCCACGGGAAGCGATATCAGGGACACTAGCAAAAAATGGATTGTTCACTAAAGTGCCATCGATAAATTGTTTGGCTTCATAACCGGCTCCACCACGTACAAACAATCCTTCTTGTTCGCCTACCTGTTGTGCACCCGGTAAGGTTTTTACCACAGCAGAAATATCGGCGTTAGCACCTCCTGTTGTATATACATCTAAAGAGCTTAATACAGTAGCAGCTCTTTTTTTATCACCTGCTTCAAAACTTCCAGCTGTTACGGTAACCGCTTTGAGTTCGCTGATCTCTTCTTTCAGTACAAAATCAATTTGAACAGGAAGAGAATCGATGTTCACTTCTTGTTCTACTGTTTTATTACCGATACTGCTGGCCACGATGAATTGCTTTCCCTTTTCATAGGTCTTGAAAGAGAAGCTACCGGTAGAATCAGATACGGTACCATCATAAGAACCTTTCACTACAATATTGGCTCCTGCAAGGATTCTACCTTTTTGATCTTTTACAGAACCTGTCACTCTGATCTGGGCCTTTATACCGGTTACCAGTAGTGTCATGATCAGACTTATCATCCATTTTTTCATTGCTCAGTTGTTTTGATAGGACAAACATAGAATAGTTTATTTTATAAACCAAATTATAATTAAAACTTTTTTATAAAAGTACTAAATGATTGATTTTCAATAAAAAAGGAATTACCAGGGGTAATTCCTTACAGGAGTTTTGTAGGATTGGAGTGGTTTTAGGCGATCCATTTATCCTTCGCAAAAGCCTTTGCATACATCAACAAAGCTCCGATCACCATGATGTTTCTGAAAATATTCAGCATATCATTACTGCTTTCAGCCGCTCGAGGAATATGTATCAAGAAGATCATCAGTAATACATACAAAGCCATGAGTAATGAGGCCAACTGATCGTATTTACCGATCAAACAACTCACAATAAATCCGGTGATCAAAACGCCGGTTGCATAATTCAGAAAAAGTCGTGCAGGGAAAAAAGAAGGTATCATATCAGCCCCCACTTGTGGTAATCCGAAATGAAGTCCGGTGTATAAGAGGAATGACAGAATGAACAGCCATTTTCCTATTGATAATACTTTTTGCATATAATTTTTTTTAGGATTAGATTTCAAATGGCATGATGGGACGAATTTCTACTGCGCCTTTTTCATATTTCAGAATTGGGCAGCTTTTTGACCATTCCTTTACTTCATCGAAACTTTCAGCTTTACAGATCAGATAACCTGTCAACAAAATTTGTTGCTGAATGAATGGTCCATTGTGTGTTCCTTTTTGATCAATGACAGTTCCGTCGAATTCGATCGGCTTACTGGATACCAATTTTCCTTGCATCGCAATATTTCCGATCCATTGTTGCCACTTAGGCATGTCTTCCAGCATATCTTCCGGTGAAGTAATATACTGTCCGTTTCCGGATTGGTTGTAGAATAATAACAGATACTCTTTCATAATTGTGAAGATTTAGGTTTTAAAATTTGATCCTCACAAAAATGGAATAGTTCGTATCGGTGGCTCTTGATAAATGTCAAGATTTTACAACTTGCCTTTTAATCTGGTATAAGTTTCAGGAGAGATACCAAGATAAGACGCGATCATTTTACTGGATAAGCGAGTGAAAAGTTTAGGCTGATGATCCATCATCCAACGCAAACGTTCCAATGCATCCATCGATACAAAACTATTGATACGATATACCGAGTTGGCATAAGAAAGCTCGAGTATTTGTCGATACATTTTTTCAAATTGAGGGAACCGTGCAGATAAATCCATAAAATGCTCTCGACTGATGCATAATACTTGTGAAGATTCGGCTGCTCGAAAAAATTCCTTAGAGGGTACTTGTTGTAAAAAACTATTGATCTCCATGAGCCAATGTTCTTCTAGAATAAAATCTCTTGTTGTTTCATTACCAACCGCATCGATGGTGAATACTTGAATAACTCCATTTACAATAAAATAACAAGACCGACATAGTTCTCCTTCTCTTAACAAGTAATCATTTCTTTTCAACTCCAGTGGCTGGAAATAAGAGATTACTTCTTCCAATCCCGCTGTATCGGTACCAAGTTTCGCTCTGATATGTTGTTCTAATACCTGATGCATATGTTTACTGATTGAAAGATGCGTAATGAAAGTTACCTAATAATACAGGATGCTGTCAATCCAATGAACAAAAAAGCCCCGAAATAGTTTCGGGGCTTTGTATAACAGTTTAGGACTGATTATTTGTATTGAGGCATCAAACTCTTCGCCAGTTCAACCATTTTGTTGATACCGTCTTCAGGCAGGTTACCTTTTTTGAATTCAGCCAGTACATCAGGTAATTTGTTTTCCATTTCCATGAGGAAGTGTGCTTCAAAGTCTTTCACTTTTTTTACGGCTACTTCACGCAACAAACCTTGTGTACCCAGATAGATAATTGCTACTTGCTTTTCTACTGAAAATGGAGTATACTGAGGTTGTTTCAGGATCTCTACGTTACGAGCACCTTTATCCAATACCAGTTTGGTAGCAGCATCCAAATCACCACCGAATTTAGAAAAGGCTTCCATCTCACGGTAAAGCGCCTGATCCAGTTTCAGTGTACCTGCTACTTTCTTCATGGATTTAATCTGAGCGTTACCACCCACACGGCTTACAGAGATACCTACGTTGATCGCCGGACGGATACCTGCGTTAAACAAGTTACCCTCCAGGAAGATCTGTCCGTCAGTGATAGAAATTACGTTTGTAGGAATGTATGCAGAAACGTCACCTGCCTGTGTTTCAATGATTGGCAACGCAGTCAAAGAACCACCACCTTTTACAAGATGTTTAATAGATTCAGGAAGATCGTTCATGTTTTTAGCCACATCATCATTGGCGATTACTTTCGCAGCACGCTCTAACAAACGGCTATGCAGATAGAATACGTCACCAGGATATGCTTCACGTCCTGGAGGTCTTCTCAACAACAATGATACTTCACGATAAGCCACCGCTTGTTTAGACAGATCATCATAAATGATCAAAGCCGGACGACCGGTATCACGGAAGAATTCTCCAATAGCAGCACCAGCAAATGGAGCATAGAATTGTTGAGGAGCCGGATCAGATGCAGATGCAGACACGATGGTAGTATAAGCCATCGCACCATTATCAGCCAAAGTCTTCATTACACCTGCAACGGTAGAAGCTTTTTGTCCGATTGCAACATATATACAATATACAGGCTTACCTGCATCGTAAAATTCTTTCTGGTTGATGATGGTATCGATACAGATAGCGGTTTTACCGGTCTGACGGTCACCAATTACCAACTCACGCTGACCACGACCTACAGGAATCATCGCATCAATCGCTTTGATACCAGTTTGTAATGGTTCTTTTACCGGCTCACGATAAATTACCCCTGGAGCTTTACGCTCTAAAGGCATTTCATATAAGTCGCCAGTGATTGGACCTTTACCGTCGATAGGTTCACCAAGGGTATTGATCACACGACCAACCACACCTTCACCTACTTTGATAGAGGCGATTTTACCGGTTCTTTTTACTTTGGCGCCTTCTTTAATTTCACCACTCTCTCCCATCAATACCACACCCACATTGTCCTCTTCAAGGTTCAGAGCGATGGCTTTGGTGCCATTTTCAAATTCAACCAGTTCACCACTGCGTACGCCATTCAGGCCATACACACGGGCGATACCGTCACCTACCTGTAACACGGTACCCACTTCTTCTAAATCGGCAGATACATTGAAATTGCTGAGCTGCTGTCTCAGTATCGCTGATATTTCATCGGGTTTAATGTCCACCATACTGTATTCTTTTAATGATGATTGTGTTTGTTATTATCGTAACTGCTGAACGTATAAATTCTGCAGGAACTGTTTTTTAATGTCTTTCAGATCGCGCAAGATGCTTGCATCTACCAAGTTGTTATTGAATTCCAGAACAAATCCGCCAATCAGGCTTTCATCTGTTTTGGTTTCCAATTCTATATTGGCAAGGCTTTTCTCGCCTTTTACTTTTTGTTCGATCGATTTTTTTAATTCTTCGCTTACTGGCACAGCAGTAGTTAATACTACTTTATGAATGCCTTTGATTTCATTGTATTGATCAATGAATGCATTAGCGATCTCATACAAATCTCCTTCACGGCCTTTTTTTACCAATAACGTATTAAATGCTGCAGTTAACTCACTCACTTTACCATTAGTGACGCTATTGATAATACTATTCTTCTGATCTGCTTTAATAACCGGACTCTTCAGGAGGTTTACAAAATCTCTTCTGCTTTTACAAACAGCCTGCAGGTACTTCATATCTGCATACACTGTTTCTAACTGACCTTTTTCTGTAGCGAGTTCAACCAGACTCTTAGCTAACCTTCCTGCTCAACTTGGGTTCTGCATTTATTATTCAGTTTGAGAATTTGATTAATTCAGTTTTACTCCATCAGCCAGTTGCTTGATGTAGTTTTCCTGCTCAGATTTATTGGTCAATTCACGACGCAATACTTTTTCAGCTACTTCTACTACCAGTGAACCCACTTGGTTTTTCACATCCGTTAAAGCAGCATTCTTTTGTTGATTGATGGCTACTTGAGCATCAGCAACAATTCTATCGTATTCGTTCTTAGCTTTCTCTTTAGCGTCAGCTACCATTTTATCAGCGGTTTCTTTCGCTTCTTTGATCATCTGTGCTCTTTCTTCACGGGCTTTTGCCAGCAATGCTTCGTTTTCACTTTGCATAGCAGCAATATCAGCCTTCATTTTATCGGCTTTGCTCAAAGCATCTTCGATTCCTTGCTCACGATCATGAATCGCTTTCAGCATAGGCTTCCAAGCGAAAGCACGCAACACAAAGAATAAAACGATGAATGCAATGGTATTCCAGAATACTAATCCGATATCAGGTAATACCAGCGGGTTGATCTCTAATAACATAAACTATGTTTATACAGCGTTTGAAATTTCTTTCTTTGAAAGTTATACGGACCCTTCCGCCCTTTGCATGGGGTCCGTATAAAAAGTTGAACGGATTATCCGTTACCCAACAGGGCAACTACCACCGCAAACAGGGCAACCGCTTCCACGAAAGCCGCAGCAACGATCATGTTTGCACGGATATCGTTAGCAGCTTCCGGCTGACGTGCAATACCTTCTACTGCACCTTTACCGATCTGACCGATACCGATTCCGGCACCGATAGCAGCTAAACCAGCGCCGATTGCGGCAACACTTCCTACTACCATTGTTTTATGTTTTAATTGTGAGTGAAAAAAAGTTTTTATTAATGATGCGCTGCTTCATGGTGATGCTCTTCAGTAGCCATTCCAATATACATAGCGCTCAACATGGTGAAGATGTATGCTTGTAGGAATGCCACAAGCAATTCAATCAATCCAATGAACACTGCAAAAGGAACCGCAATGGCAGATGCAAACACGGTTTTAAATATGAAGATCAGGCAGATTAAGCTCAATACTAGAATGTGACCCGCTGTGATGTTCGCAAACAATCGGATCATCAATGAAATGGGTTTGGTAAATACACCAATCAATTCAATAGGTGCCAGGAACAATTTCATACTCCAGTGCATACCGGGCATCCAGAAAATATGCTCCCAGTAACTTTTATTACCATTCAGGTTTACGACGATGAATACGAATACTGCCAAAGTCATTGTGAAGGCAATGTTTCCACTCACATTCGCACCACCCGGAAAGAATGGAATCAAACCTAAAAAGTTATTGATCAGGATCAGGAAGAAAATGGTCAATAAGAAAGGCATATACTTCGCATACTTGTGACCGATGTTGGGTTTTGCCACTTCATCACGTACAAATAAAACGATAGGCTCCATGAACGACTGCAATCCTTTAGGTGCAGACTTCACACCTCTTTTACGATAAGCACCACCAACAGTCAGGAATACCAGTAACAAAATCAGAATCGAAACGAAAAGTGAAGCCACGTTTTTAGTGATAGAAAAATCCCACACTTTTCCTGAAGCCACTTCGTCGATAGAACCATCCGCATTTACCACTTTAATCTTACCCTCGATGGTTTTATAATTGTAATTACCAGCGTACATCGCAGGCTCATGATGTTCGTCCATCAGTTTTGCTGATGAAAATACCTCTAAGCCCTTATCCGAGTAAAGGATTACAGGCAGAGGAAGGGTTGTATGACCCCATAAATGCCAGCTGTGGTCGTCTTTAATGTGCTCGAGAATGGTTTCGGTTACATTAAAGTCACCTTCGCCATGACCTGCAGCTGCAGATTGAGGCGTTTCATTGGCATATGAAAAAGTAGAAAACAGCAATGTGAAAAGGCTGAAAGTCGCTACCAGTAAAGATTTTACACTCATGCGGGCCATACCTGTCTCGAAATTTGCGGCAAAGATAGGGGTAAAGGGGGTGAAAAGTGTAAATGATTTAGGAGAAAAAAAAGGAAAAGATCAGTTCTTTGGTGGATCTGTTTTTTCTTTCAGTTTTTTTATTTCTTCTAGGTGTAAAACGTCCATCTGATCTTTGGGCCGATTTACTGCTTTTTTATTGGATATCAAGTGGTTAATATGCAAAAAAGGTACTTTCTCCCCATCCAATTCTACGATTGCCGCATTTTCATAACAGGTAGCAAAGCTTTCATCTTCAAGCCCCTTCATGGATGTCATAATATCCAATTCGACCCCGGCTGCATAGAAGGTTGTCCATCCGGGAACAAATTCCATCGTTTCTAATGAAGGCAAATCACCATGGCCTAGCGCTTTAAATGCCTGCCTCAACTTTTGCCTGTTTTCTAAAGTATCATCAATCCACATATCAACGTCCTGAGTAACCCTATTGTATCCGTGAAAAAAAGTGGCCAACCCTCCCACCATGATATACCTTACTTTGTATGCATTTAAGGTTCTCCAAAACGCTATGAATTCCTCATCCAATATATCCATGATTGATTACTTAAAGAGTTGAATCTTTTTGGGACGGGAGAACGATTGCCTTTTTGAGTGTGGCATTACGTTTTAACATTCGGGTAAAAGCATGAAGCTTTTCCATGTCTGATCGATTAACTAAGTCTAGTATTTTTTCTTCCGGAGACTTTGTAACAAAACCATATACAGGCTGTGATTCTTTCACAACATTTTTTGAAATATCGGGTGTATTATTTTTATTGGTAGACATTATCCTACAAATGCTGTCTTCTTTTTTTCAAACTGCATCTCATGCAATTTAGCATAAAATCCGCCCATCAGCAAGAGTTCATCATGACTACCGATCTCTTTGATCTCACCCTTATCCAACACGATAATTTTTTCTGCTTTTCGCATGTTAGAACGTCTTTTACAAATCATGATATATGTTTCTCCTGAGATGATTTTAGCATTTGTTTTTTTAATTAAAATTTATTTTTTTTTCACAGTTAAATAATCCGGACAAATTTGAAGTAGTTCCAACACTGATTTTTTTTCAACCGGATGCATAAGTTGTGGCGCAATTTCAGCTAATGGCAACAGTGCAAATTTGCGCAAGGTAAGTGCCGGGT
>JACVCQ010000103.1 GCA_016741945.1 Chitinophagaceae bacterium | reverse complement strand
CGTACTGCCTATGTTCAAAAAGACAGCGATGTTGATTTTAGTAAAATAAAAACATATAGTTGGATAAGAACACAGGCAGATAAAGAAACGGCCAATGTATCGATGAAAAATGATGATCTTACCAATAGAAAGATCAGGCAATCTATTGACAGAAATCTTGCAGAAAAAGGATGGAAAGAAGTAAAAACCAATCCTGATGTGTATTTAGTCTATGATGTAATGATCGAAAAAGAAGATAAAATCGATCGTAATGCAGTGTATTCACAATCATTTACACGATGGTTTTTTAATCCAGCCAGTAGAAGATGGGTACCGGTATTTTATCCATCACGTTTTCTTGGTTTTGATGAAAACACAAAAACGGTCAAAGAAGGAACACTAACATTAACACTAATGGATGCAGATACGGATAAAACTATATGGCAAGGATGGACTACTTCAGAATTAAACGGTAGAAAACTAAGTGATAAAGAGATTGATAGTAAAGTAAAAGCAATTGTAAAAAAATTGGAAGAATAAGTATTGATGAATGAGAACAAGGCCGTTTCTTTTTAGGAACGGCTTTAATTTTTGATAGATAGTTGATTGATACGAGCTTGTAACAGTTCTTTTTCTGCTCTAGAATCTGTAATCGCCAATGCTTTTTGCAAATAATCTTTGGCTTTAATTGTATCACTGTATTTTGTATACAAATAACCCAATACAGCACTGTATTGAGGATCATGATTCATAAGGATGTCTATTCCCGGGATTGCTAAAATAGCTTGAATAGCCTTTTCAGTTTCACCGATAGCGTGAATGACCAGGGAACGGTTTAGTAAGATAACGGGAGAGGCATCGATACGAAGTAATATTTCATACCATTGTAACAATTGTTGCCAGTTGGTATCACTGTATTTAGCAGCTTTGCAATGTTCTGCAGCAATAGCGGCTTCTAAATGATAGCGTGTAATTGTTTCACCGGATGAAGCCATATTGAGATAGTAATAACCAATACTCATTAACTCGATGTCCCATAAACCTCTGTTCTGCTCTTCTAATAAAATGATTTCATGTTCATTAGAAGATCTGCTATCGAAGCGGGAAGCATGTAAGCACATTAAAGCTAGTAACGCTTGATTGGCAGGGTCTGCAACCGCTGTATGTTCCGCAATAATCTTAGTACAACGCATCGCTTCTATACAAAGATCTTTTCGAATAATTTCATCAGCCTTTCTGGAACTATAACCCTCATTGAACAGTAAGTATAAAATAGTGCGGACAGACTCCATCCTTTCTTGTAATGCTTGTGCGGCAGGTATTTCTAATGGAATGGATTGACTGGCCAAGAAAGACTTTGCACGACTCATTCTTTTTTGAACTACTGTTTCTGTTAATACCAATGCACGGGCTATTTCACTGATGGAAAAGGAGAACACTAACTTTAAAGTAAGCGCAATTTGGTCTTCCGTTTTTAAAGAAGGGTGGCAACAGGCAAAGATCATACGAAGTTCACTGTCGCTGATCTCCTGTTCATGAAAGAATGGCTCTACCTGTTCTGTGTAATCATTGGTTTGTTGCGACTGTACATAACGAGTATGGTAGTTGATTCTTCTGAGCAGATCAATGGCTTTATTCTTAGCTGTTTTCATCAGCCAAGCTTCCGGCTGTTGAGGAATTCCCTTAAGTTTCCATTGTTGAAATGCACTAATAAAAGACTCCTGAACAATATCTTCAATGAGATGTAAGTGTTTGAATCCGCCAAGATGAGATAAAACAGCAACCATCTTTCCCGCTTGTTGGCGGAAAAGATGGTCGATGATTTGTTCTGTAGGTTCTCGATGTTGCATTACTCAAATACTACAACATCTCGAACTTCAACAGAACCTCCAATAGGAAGGTCCGGACAACCTTTTGCGATATCGATTGCGGCATCAATGGAGTCGGCTTTTACAATAAAAAAGCCACCTACCATTTCTTTACTTTCAATAAAAGGACCATCTGTAACTACATTGGCTTTGTGTAATGTTTTACCCGTAGGCATCAATGCTTCACCTGAAACATACGTACCATTGGCTTGGAGTTGTCCTATCCATGCAAACCACTTTTCCATGTTTTGCTGCATTTCTTCAGGAGAAGAAGTAAAAGGGTCTAAACCACCGCGAAAAAGAAACATAAAATTGCTCATAGTTGTTGTTTTAAAGATTGAATGAAACGGTTAACAACTCATAGACGATCAGAGCAGACCGAATCAGACAAAAAGATAAATTTTTTTTCGACGACAAACGGAAAAGAATGGTTAAGCTATTGGAAAGAAGTATAAACGGAATTAAAACGGCTTATAAGCATACACTATTTCATAGGGTTGCTTTTTCAGGGAAGGAAGAATCTCTCCTATCTTGAGGTTCTTTTTTTGCGGAGTAGGTTCACAAACCCAATATTGTTCTCCATTATACACAATAGGTGTACCATTGGCATACTCAAATTGTACAGCAACAGTAATATGTGTTGGGTACGACAAAACAATCATTGGCAGGTTATAAATTGCCTTAACGATATTAAAGAAGAAGGCAGATCGGTCCTCACAATCACTATATTCATAAAATAAAGTTTGTTCGGCCGACAATCTTTTCTCTTTTCCATAAGCTTTTGTATCTGTTTCAAATAAAAAAGCAGAACGCGTAAACTGCATGAGGTAATCTACGCCTTGTTGATGTGTCATGCCCTTAACTGCGTCACGAAGTACCGGGATCAAAGAATTGTAGGTAATCTGGCTCAGCGGAATACTAAATTGGGAGGCATATTCTACAACCGGATAATTCGAAAATATCTTTTGCATTTGCTGATCCAGTACAACATTAAAACGGTAATCTTTATTTTTATAATCGAACTGAAGTTGTTTGACAGTATAGTTATTCTTTTTTAGTACCGGGAGATTGGTGACTTTATACGAAAATCGATTGTTTCCACCCACTGGTAAAGAAAGCGTGGTGAAAGTCATCGCATCAAAGTTGACATTACTGTTGTAATCATGATAATTCAAACAAACATATTGCTGTTCACCAGCCATGTAATAAGGCACATCATAAATCACTTCTTCACTTCTTACATATAGTAACAAAGTGTCGTTTCTGAAACGAGTCGTAGCAGAATAGCCCGATTCATTTAATAAAAACCATTTGAATAAAGTATACCGATGGTAATTGACCGCTTTTGGGCTTAATTTTTCAGCGGTAGTTCTAATGAGTTGATAAAAAAACCAATCATCTAATTTTTTTTGATCGCGGTATTGAATAAGGGTCTGTATCAAGGGTTGATACAAACCTCTCCTCAAGTTCTGATAAAAATCACCTATTGCTTTTTTAGACAAGTCTTCTTCAAAAGGTACTTGGATAGAAGCATCAACCGGAAACTGCAAGCTATCACCATAAAAATCGATCCAGGTCCATGTATGATTTGTCCGAGCTTGTGAAAAGCCGGTGGATATGTATAAAACTGTGATTATGAATAATATGTACCCTTTTTTCGCCAAATTCAGAGCATTAGTGCTTTATGAATTTACGAAATGGTAACAATTATTTAATATTAAATCTTTGGCTGATTAGCTAATCGATTGATTAATAGTTAATTAACTATATGGGTGATGGACTGTCGATGATAATAATCAACAAGTTTGCCGTTTTGAACGGCAGGAACCCATGGTGGGCTTTTTTTAAAAACACGAAGCGTTTCCATGTCTACAGACCACTCTACTGACTTATCAATATTCAGTTCGGAAACGGCTCCGATGGTATCTACTTTAAAACTCACCACAACGGTTCCTTTTGTACCCGGACCAAATATTTGTCTGAATCTTGCGGGCGTATCCAGGTTTTTCTCGAGGTATTTAACCCAGCCTTGTATCCCGCCTTTGAAATCAGGGGGTTTATTATTGCTGGTAAAACCACCCCTCATAAAAAATAATGTATCCATCGGCTCATTGGGTCTTCCATCTGTATAATAAATCGTTTGGGTGTCATAGTTTCTTGTCCAGATTCTTTTACCACTATTAAAATGTACTATGCTTGCCGTGGTTCCATCTGGTCTTTTGTATTCCCAATAACCATCTTTTTTACCAAAACTTACCAATCCGGTGCTGTCTATATGACCACTATTATTATACCATGCAAAACGGCCATGAGGTATTTGCATGTCACTATCGCGATAGGTTTCACAACGGATCATGGGTCCGTTTTTATGATAGAAGCGACAAGTATAAGTTGTATCATTTTCTTTCAGTTTATACATGAAATACGTAGCCCTATCTATGCTGTTTGCAGAAGACCAGTCTTCTTTAAAAGCAAAGAATTGTTCATTGGATTTTTGAGCACTTGTTGTCAAGAACAAGCCGACAAAAACATACACAAGAAAAATATATTTTCGGATTAACATATCAATGTATTAATTGAATCGATTAAAAACAAATTACAAAACTGGTACCCTTTCCGATTTCGCTATTCACCTCAATGGTTCCGCCCATACTGGTAATATGATGATGAACGAGGTACAGACCAATTCCTTTGCTGTCTGCGTGCTCATGGAAGCGCTGATGCTTACCAAATATTTTATCCTTTACCGACTCCATGTCAAATCCACTTCCATTATCGGTAATACTTAAATATTGTTTTTCATTTTCTACCCAGGTATGAATATCAATGAGGGGGTTTCTACCGGGCATAGCATATTTGATGGAATTGGTAATTAAGTTAAGAAAAATACTTTCCAAGTAATTTTTTTTGAAAAGAACAGAAGGTAGTTCCGCAAAATTGGTTTGAATGATGGTGCGTGAATCAATGATCAAACTACTAATAGACTGCGTTACTTTTTTCAACACTTCTTCAAACAATACAGATTCTTTTTCAGCATTTAAACGGTCATTTTCTGCTAATACATCTACATAATCATTTAACGTTGTCTTCAATTGTTCTGTACCTGATTTAAGGATCGATAAAAACCGTTGTACCTGTTCATCTTCAATTTTTCTCTTATTAAGCAGCGAAAAAACATTCAATAAATTATTAACCGGTGAACGCAAATCGTGTGATGTGGTATAAGATAATCGCTTCAGATCTGCATTCAGTGTCGACAATTCTGCAATCAACTTATTTCTGTCTTCTTCCTCTTTCTTTTTATGGGTGATATTTTTAGCGATTGCATACACCAGCTCTTCTTCTGTAACCGGCATGGAGGTCCAGTATAACCAAACAATATCTCCGCTTTTAGTGATATACCGGTTTTCAAAATGATACAGAGGGGTACCGTTGAGCAATTCTTTACGATGTTGCGCTGTTTTATCTTGATCATCCGGATGAATAAAGCTGGAAATTTTTCTCGACATTAATTCCTCTTCTGAATAACCGAGTACTTTAACAACAGCACTATTGATTTTTTTGAAATAACCATCGTAGCTCGCAATACAAAATAAGTCTGCAGAGAGCTCAAAAAAATTTTCAAGATGGTAAGTAGAGATGTTGATATCAGATCTTGAACTCAGTTCCATAAAAAACGAATTGGTATAATACGTTCTTTGTAAATATACTGTATCAATAAGTAACAACTAAAAACATACAACCAAATAAAATTCCATATTGTTTAAATATTATCTCGTGTAACTTTAACCACTATTTTAAGTTATATCAAATGCCATTCAATCTTCATTCATCATATTCCCCTGCGGGCGATCAACCCTCAGCCATTGCACAATTAACAGATGGTCTTCTGAATGGTGAACAATACCAAACTTTATTAGGGGTAACCGGTAGTGGTAAAACCTTTACCATGGCCAACGTAATTCAACAAGTACAAAGACCTACATTGGTACTGACACATAATAAAACATTGGTAGCCCAATTGTATGGAGAATTCAAACAATTTTTTCCGGAAAATGCGGTTGGTTATTTTGTTAGCTATTATGACTATTACCAGCCGGAAGCCTATATGCCGGTGAGTGATACTTATATTGAAAAAGACCTGAGCATTAATGAGGAACTGGACAAGCTTCGCTTACAAGCTACTTCACAATTATTGAGCGGTAGAAGAGATATTATCGTTGTAGCAAGCGTGAGTTGTATTTATGGTATGGGTAATCCAACGGAATATGAAAATGGTATTATTCGCATCCACAAGGGTCAAGTGATATCCCGACAAGGCTTTTTACACCAGTTGGTAAATGCCTTGTATAATCGAAGTCAGGAAGAATTCAAGCGTGGTACATTCCGTGTGAAGGGGGATACAGTGGACATCAATCTACCTTACGTAGACTTTGGATACCGTATTACTTTTTTTGGTGACGAGATTGAAGAAATTGAAAGCATTGAAACGGCTACGAGTAAAAGGATTGGGCTAATGGAAAATGCAGCCATCTTTCCCGCCAATCTTTATCTCGCACCCAAAGACATGATACAACAGGTGATGAACGAGATACAGGATGAAATGATGGCGCAAGTTGAATATTTTAAGAATACCGGAAAATTTATTGAAGCACAACGTATCAAAGAAAGAGTAGAATTTGATCTGGAAATGATTCGCGAATTGGGATATTGTAATGGTATTGAAAACTATTCCCGCTTTTTTGATCGAAGAAAACCCGGCACCCGCCCCTTCTGTTTGTTGGATTATTTCCCCAAAGACTTTTTATGCGTGATTGATGAAAGTCATCAAACCATTCCTCAAGTGGCAGGTATGTACGGTGGCGACAGAAGCAGAAAACTCGTACTGGTAGATTATGGATTCCGTTTACCCAGTGCCATGGATAACCGCCCACTAAATTTTCATGAATTTGAATCACTGATTGGACAAACCGTTTTTGTAAGTGCTACCCCAGGTGATTATGAATTGGAAAAAACTGGTGGCGTAGTTGTTGAGCAAGTAGTAAGACCTACCGGATTATTAGACCCACCGATTGAGATCAGACCCAGTGTGAACCAGATTGATGACCTCTTAGATGAAATTGATAAACGAGTAAAAAAAGGAGACCGGGTTTTAGTAACCACACTTACGAAGCGAATGGCTGAGGAGATGGATAAATACCTGGGACGTATCAATATTAAATCTAAATACATACATAGTGATGTAGATACATTAGAGCGTGTTGAGATTCTGCGTGATCTGCGATTGGGAGTAATTGATGTATTGGTGGGTGTCAATCTTTTGAGAGAAGGATTGGATCTTCCTGAAGTTTCTCTTGTAGCCATTTTGGATGCTGATAAAGAAGGATTCTTACGTAATGAAAGATCGTTGACGCAAACAGCAGGACGTGCTGCTAGAAATGTCAATGGATTGGTGATTTTTTAAGCAGATACCATCACCGATAGTATGCAAAGAACGATTGATGAAACCAGCAGAAGAAGAGAAAAACAGATTGCATACAATATTGAACATAGTATTACACCCAAAACTGTTTCAAAAAGTAAAGAACAGGTATTTGCACAAACATCAGTATTGGATATTAAAGGATATGATCCATCTAATCCATATGCACTTCAAAAAGATGAACCACTGATACAAACAGCAGCAGAAGAACACGTAGAGAATAAAACCATTCCACAGCTAGAGAAAGCCATCAATGCCAACAAAAAA